>JAIMBM010000397.1 GCA_023511475.1 Anaerolineae bacterium | reverse complement strand
GTGCGGCATGGCGCTACCACCCAGCTTGACAACCACGTAGCGTCCGGCGAGCGCGCTGATGCGCTCCAGAGCGGCCGGCAGCGCATGCTCGCCGGCAAGGGTTGCAAAAGCAGGCTGAATGTCTGTGATCATCGGAGCCTCTTGTGCCCCTCACCCCCGGTCCCTCTCCCGCGCTGCGGGAGAGGGGAGTTGAGCGGACCTGTTTCAGCGCAGCGTGCTATCTCGCAGGTAACTGCGCACTCGCTGCACTCCCTCCTCCCCAGGCCTGGGGAGCGGGGTCGGGGGTGAGGGGGCCCGTCCATTATACACCCTCCTTGACAAGACGGCCACCATTCCTGATAATGGCCGCAGCGTAGGACGCGCTGGACAAGGAGACGACAGGCGAGGAGGCAGTCGATGACAACGATCAAGTTCGGCACCGATGGGTGGCGGGCCGGCATCGCCGAGGAGTACACCTTTGACAACGTGCGCCGCATCACTCAGGGTGTCGCCGAGTACCTGCAGGCCCATGGTGAGACGGGGCGTGGGATGATCGTAGGGTTCGACACCCGCTTCCGGTCCGACGACTTTGCTGCAGCCGTCTGCGAGGTGCTCGCCGGCAACGGCATCAAGGCCCATCTCTGCAACGCCCCGACGCCGACTCCTGTGAGCTCCTACGCCATCCTCGACCGCCGGACGGCCGGCGGGATCAACATCACCGCCAGCCACAACCCATACACCGACAACGGCTACAAGCTCCGCTCCGAGTATGGCGGCGCAGCCGACCCAGGCGTCCTCAAGGAGGTTGAAGAGCGCATCGGCGCCGTCCGCGAGGTCAAGACCATGCCCCTGCACGAGGCGAAGCGGGCCGGGCTCGTCGAGGAGTTTGATCCGGCGCCCGCCTACATCGCCCACGTCTCCGGGCTGGTGGACCTCCCCCGCCTGCGGGATGCCGGGCTGAACGTCGCACTCGACCCGATGTGGGGCGTGGGGGTGGGCTGGTTCCACCGCCTGATCGGAGGTGGGCGGACGCGTCTGACCACCGTGCACGACGGGCGCAACCCGCTCTTCCCGGATATGGAGCGCCCCGAGCCCATCGCCGAGAACCTGCAGGCTTTGATGCGGACCGTGCGCGAGACAGGGGCCGACGTTGGCATTGCCAATGACGGGGATGCCGATCGCGTCGGGGTGGTGGACGAGCAGGGGCGCTTTGTCAACCAACTGGAGGTCTATGCCCTCCTTGCCCTCTATCTGCTGGAGGTGCGGGGGTGGCGCGGGCCGCTGGTCAAGACGGTCACGACCACCATGATGGCGAAAAAGCTCGCCGAGCGCTATGGCCTGTCGGTGTACGAGACCGGCGTCGGCTTCAAGTACGTCGCGCCCAAGATGATCGAGGTCGACGCCATCATGGGCGGCGAGGAATCGGGTGGCTTTGCCTTTCGCGGGCACCTGCCCGAGCGCGATGGCATCCTCGCCGGGCTCTTTATCCTCGACCTGATGGTTCAGAAGGGTATGTCGCCCTCGCAGCTCCTGCAGCATCTCTTCGATCTGGTTGGCCCGCACCACTATGACCGCGTCGACACCCCGCTCGAGCCCTCCGAGAAGGCGGCGATCATGGAGCGCGTGCGCGCCGCGCGCCCGAAGCAGATCGCCGGCCTTGAGGTCACGGAGATCGACACGTCGGACGGATTCCGCTACGTGTTGGGCGATCAGGGCTGGCTGCTCATTCGGTTCAGCGGGACGGAGCCGGTGCTGCGCGTCTATACCGAGACCACGCGAGCCGACAAAGTGCGCGAGATCCTCGCGGCGGGATTGGAGCTCGCCGGCGTGGAGAGCGAGGCGGTGCAGGGGTAGGGTTCATCTGGCCAAGCCGGTGTTGGGGTGCGGCACGCTACGGCCCCGCCGAAACTGTCGGAAGCGCCGCGGTTCCGTGCCACAAATGGTTGACAAACGGCCCTCGCGAGGCTATACTCCCCGTTCGCTCCGTCGCGGGCGCCTGCGGCGGAGCCGGATCTCGTGGATTCTGGCCCGAGAGGAGAACTCTGTGGGCGAGCTACGTCGCCTCCTGGAGTTGGTGAGGCCGTACTGGCGCAGGTTGGCCGCCGCAGTCATCTTCCTGATCATCTCCAGCGCCCTCGGCCTCGTCATGCCGTGGGTTATTCGCGGCCTTATCGATACAGTCTTTGTTCGGCAGGACTATCGCACGCTGAACCGCATTGCCCTGGGTCTGCTGGGGGTCTTTGCTGTCCAGTCGGTCTTTGTCTTTGCGCGGGACTATCTCCTGAACTATGTGGGCGAGCGCGTGGTCGCCAACCTCCGCACCCAGGTGTATGAGCGCCTCATGCGCCTCTCCCTCTCCTTCTTTGCTCGGCGGCAGACGGGAGAGATCATCTCGCGCGTCACCAACGATGTGGCGCTGATTCAGGCGACCCTCACCGGCAACCTGATCACCCTGCTTGGCCATGCCATCTCCCTTGCCGGCGGGGTGGCGATGCTCGTGGCCCTCAACTGGCGGCTGGCGCTCCTCCTCGTCAGCGTCGTGCCGATCGTGATTGCTGTTGCGGGGTACTTTAGCCGCCGCCTCCGCGCCTACTCGACCGCCGTGCAGGACCGCCTCGCCGAGGCGACGACCGCGCTGGAGGAGACGGTCGCGGGCATCCGCATCGTCAAGTCCTTTGCCCGCGAGCCCTATGAGATCGAGCGCTTCAACGGCAAGGTCGACCGCTCCTTCCAGGCCGCCATGGCCCGCGTGCGGGCGCGGATCACCTTTGTGCCGCTCGTGTCCCTCACCGTGTTCAGCGCGCTGGTGCTCGTACTGTGGTACGGTGGCACGCAGGTGATCGCCGGCCATATGAGCCCGGGAAGCCTGGTTGCCTTCCTGCTCTACGCCACGATTGCGGCGGGACCGATCGGCGCCTTTGCAACCCTGTATGCCCAGATGCAGGAGGCGATCGGGGCGACACGTCGGGTGTTCGATCTGCTCGATGCCGTGCCGGACGTCGAGGATGCACCCGATGCCATACCTCTGCCGCCCATCACGGGGCACGTGCGCTTCCGCAACGTGGACTTTAGCTACGAGCCCAACGATCCGGTGCTGCGACAGATTGACCTCGAGGTCAAGCCCGGTGAGATCATCGCCCTCGTCGGCCGCAGCGGGGCGGGGAAAACGACCCTCGTCAACCTCCTGCCGCGCTTCTACGACCCGACGCACGGCTCGGTTGAGATCGACGGGTACGACCTGCGCCGCGTCACTCTGGCCTCTCTGCGCGGGCAGATCGGGATCGTGCCGCAGGAGACGGCACTCTTTAGCGGCACCATCCGCGAGAACCTGGCCTACGGCAAGCTGGACGCCACGGACGAGGAGATCGTGAGCGCCGCCATCGCCGCCAACGCCGACGACTTTATCCGGCAGCTTCCGGACGGGTACGACACCGTGATAGGCGAACGCGGCTTCAAGCTCTCTGGGGGAGAGCGGCAGCGTCTGGCGATTGCCCGGGCCATCCTCAAGAACCCGCGCATCCTCATCCTCGATGAGGCCACCTCGTCGCTCGACAGCGAATCCGAGCGCCTGGTGCAGGAGGCGTTGCAGCGGCTCATGGCGGGGCGGACCACCTTTGTCATCGCGCACCGCCTCTCGACCGTACACAACGCCGACCGCATCGTCCTCATCGAGGAGGGACGCATCGTCGAGATGGGCACGCATCAGGAGCTCATGGCCCTCAACGGCCTCTACGCCCATCTCTACAGCCTCCAGTTCGCCTCGCCCACCACGGCGGAGCGCGAGCCCGCCGCCGCCCGCCCCGCCCCCTCGGAGGAGCTCGCCGAGGCCGGCGCAGGCTTCCCCTTCCTGCCCCGCTGGGGCGCGGCCCCGGGGCGCGGGGCGGGGAGGTAGGGGAAGGGATATTGTTCTGCCGTCCCGGTTGCGATCCTAATCCGTCTGCTGCGGACACTGCCACGAGGATCGCCGCCGCATGGGACGCGTACTCACATCTCTGGCCAACATGTCCACACCTCCAGTCCCATCGCATGAGGGCGAGGCGTAGAAGCGACCCATTGGGCAGGGCAAGGCCTTCTGACATTCCCAGGATACCACAAATGGGTTATTGACCCTGAGGTGTACGGTGTGGTAGAGTAGAGCGTGGCGGAACGTAGG
>JAIMBM010000396.1 GCA_023511475.1 Anaerolineae bacterium | reverse complement strand
AATCCTTGCGTACCATGGGTGGCTAGCATGCCGGATTTAAGCGGGCGTGTCACGCGGGGCCGGGGAGGGAGACAGTTGCGGTGGGGCACCGGGCGCCGTTGACGGCGCCCCCAGTCTGCGTATACTGGTTTCTGGAAAACCCCATACACTGCGACACGCGGGGTGGCGATGCGTTCACTCAGCCGTCTCGGCATCAGTGCTCTGCTGGCCCTGGGTGCTTGCTGCCTGGCCCTCTCCTGCGGTGGGCCGGCTGTGCCGGCGCCCCTCGTGTTGTCGACCTCACCTTCACCCGTTCCCCAGCCAAACCTGCTGCGCAGCGCCGATTTCCGCGAGGAGCCCGTGGTGTGGGAGGCCTTCCGGCAGCCGCCGGCGGCGCCCGTGCGCCTGGCGCTGGACCAGGCGGGCTTTGTGAGCCTGACCCTGGGCGAGGTGAAGGAACCCGTCGCGGCCGGCTGGCGGCAGGCGGTGCGCGTGGAGGGCGGTGCAAGCTATCGCGTCTCGGTCCGGACGCTTGCCGAGGGGCTCGCCGGGTATGCGGACTTGAGACTCGCCTTCTACGATGGAGACGGACGTCTGCTGTGGACGACCGGGGTAGCTCCGATGATTGGCCAGGGAGGCTGGACGGCCTGCGGCGCGCGCTACCGAGCGCCGGAGGGCGCCCGGTACCTGCTTCTGTCGCTCGGCGTAGAGCGCGCGACGGCGGGGCGTGCCGCCTTTGCCGAGCCCTTCCTGGCGTGCGATGACGCGCCCATGGCTCGGGCCCTGGTCGTGGACTATGGGCAGGAGGCCGGCGGACTGCGACCCCTCCTCGGGGCGAGCAGCGGTCCCGAGGGTTGCCTCGGGGTCGCGGGGACCCCTCTCTCGGTGCGCGGGCTCTTTGGAGCCGGGCTGGAGGGTGTCTTTCCGCATGCGTGGGCCGATCCGGAGGATCCGGCGAGCTATACATTCGACGCGGCCGATGCGGCCCTCGCCCGGCTGCTCGAGGGCAGCATGGAGGTGTCGATCTGCCTGGAGGGCGGGGACCGGTGGGCCGGGAGGGTCGGTTCGTGGGTGGAGATAGCCCGGCACATCGCCATGCACTATAGCCATGCCTGGGCCGGCGGCTATCGCTACGGCATACGCTACTGGGAGGTGACGGGCGATGGCTCCGGCGGTGCCCGGTGGTGTGACCTGGTGGAAGCCGCCGTGCCTGCGCTCAAGGGGGACGGTGCGCAGTTCCGGGTCGGGTGCCTGTTGCCGGGGCCGGGGCCCGAGGGAGAGGCGCTCGTCGCCTGCCTGGCGGAGCGCGGAGTGCGCCCTGACTTTTTCTCCTGGCGCCTGGACTGCGACGGGGGACCCTTTGCCCTGATAAGCCTCGAGGATAGCCTGGAGGCGCTACTGGAGCGCCATGGCTTTGATGATGCTGAGGTCCATGTGTACTGGACCCCGCCGGCGGGCCCGACGGGGGATGACGGCGCCTATCAGGCCGCGCACCTGGCGGCCGCCTTTGCCCATGCTCAGGAGAGCGCCCTGGCCCGTGTTTGGCTCACCTGGGCGAGCCCGGCTGCGGATGGCGTGCTGCCCGAGCGCGTGACCGGAGTCCTGCGCCTGCTCGAGGGATTCAGAAAGACCCCGCGCCGACTGACGGCGGAGGGTGGCGACGCCCTTGGATTTGCCCTGCTGGCCGCCCGGAGCGAGGACGGCCGGCTGGTGCGGATACTCATCGCGGATACCGGCTCGCGCTCGGAGGAGTACCGCCTCGGGCTGGCGGGTTTTCCTCGGGGCTTTCGGTACACGGTAACCGAGGTGTCGCACCTCTGTGCGGCGGGGATTGTCGCCCGCGGGAGCGATGCCGACCTGCCGGAGGGGATGCTGCGGCTGCCGTGGCGCTCGCCGGCGGTGCATTTGATCGAGGTCGTGTGGGATGGGGAGGGAGGGGGTTCTCGCACGGAGGCCCGTTGAGCGCCAATCCAGCGGCCTCTGCACGACATCGAGGGCTACGCCCCGGAAAGGCCAAAGTCGAGTGCAGCGGCGTTCTAATGGGGCCCGACCCCGCTACCTCCGGCAGGCGAATCCTGCGGATCGCGTATCCGGTTCCCGAGGAGCAGCGTGGAGGCAATGGCGCTCGCCGGCAGGTAGAGCAGGAGGACGTTCCAGCCCAGCCGGTGTAGCCAGCCCTCGGAGACCGCAAGGATGCTGGGGATGAGGGCCCAGGCGATGCCGGGTCCGATGTAGAGCAGGAGTGCGCCGGCGAGGGCGTACCCTGCAAAGAGCCAGCCAAAGCCCGGGAAGCCAGCGAGTGCGGCGAGGAGCTCAATCAGCAGGACCTGAGACCGTGGCAGCTCGAGAAGGGCGAGGGTGGAGCGGTGCGCACCGGCCGGCTGGAGAAGGTGCAGGCGCGCCCGGAGGGCCCGCCGGTAGCTGACAGTGGCCTGATGGGTGTGCAGCGCAAAGGTGAGCAGGCCTGCAAGCTGCAGGCCGCTGGCCGCCAGCGACGCCGCAGGGCCCCCGAGGCCGAGCCCGGCCAGGTAGGCAAGGAGGAGCCCCGCGCCCAGGAAGCCGAGACCGGCGCCGGAAAGCCGCGCGGTAAGCCCTGCACCCGCAGAATCCACAAGAAGGGTGTCGGCGAGGGCCAGGGCCGGCAGGAGCAGGGCCGTGCCGACAGCGAGGGCCCCATGGTGCGCCGCCGAGGCAGGCGCTGGCACCGGCGGGCTTGCCGCGAGCACGGCGCCGTGGATGCCGGCAAGGACGGCCAGGGCCAGGCTGACCACGAGCGTACCGGTAATGGTCCGCGGGAGGTAGCTGCGGGTGGCCCGTGCCAGCCAGGCCACGTGGGCCAAGTAGGCAGCCAGCGCCGCCAGGAGCGCGAGGCCGCTCACGCTGAGCACGAGAGGGCGGGCGATGCCCAGGGTGTAGGGGACGAGCTCCTGGGGGACGCCGGTGTTGGCGGCAACGTGCACCTCGTAGGCACTGAGGCCTACGCGGGTCAGGTAAAAGGCTGCGCCGGCGAGGGCGAGCCCCGCCAGCACCTGCTCTGCCCGGCGCCAGTCGGTGCGGCGCTCGGCCTTGCGCTGCAAGAGGTACACAAAGCTGGCGGCGGCTACGGGCACGAGCGCGCCGACGTAGAGGTGCAGGTGTATGTGTCCCTGATAGTGCACCAGTATGTCCGGCTCGTCCCCTGCCACCGGAAGGGAGAAGGCCTGCGGCGCATCACGAACCAGGCGGTGGACTACGGTCAGGAAGAACGCGGCGGCCGATACGAGCAGCCAGCGCGTCAGCCGGCGGCGGTGCTTCGGCCAGATGACGTTGCGGCTGGAGAGGACGGTGAGGACGATCAGCAGCGCGAAGGTCACATAGCCAGCATCCCGGGCGCCCTGAAAGACCCAGAGCGGAAGGCGCTCCCACGCGCCGAGCCGGGCGCGAAGCTCGGGATACGTCGCGCCGGCATGGATGGAGAACGCCTCAACGAGGCCGATGGTGGCCATGGCCAGGGCGTTAAGGAGGATGCCTGCCAGAGTGAGCACGAATGAGATCCTGGCCAGGCAGTGATTCCGCAGCGGCCGGCCGATGAGGTTGGGGAGGGCGTAGCAGGTGAGCCCCATGGTGAGCATGACAGCTCCGCCGCCGACGACAAGCTGCTCGCTGATCCCCTCTACGAGCAGTGTGTGGGGCTCTCCTGCCAGAGAGATCCAGAGCTGAACCGCGGGGAGCCGCACGAGCAGCCCATGGATGCCACCGAGAAGGAGGCAGGCAGCGGCGGCGAGCATGTACTTGGGGAGCGCCGTGTTATAGCTGGCGATCTCCTCACGGGTGAAGGCGTAGGGCTCCGGAGCGGGCGAAGGTTGGCGCCTGCGGATCAGCCAGGCGATCAGCCAGACGAGCAGCAAGGCGCCGAGTATCGGGAGCACGAGCGTACCCTCCGCAACACAGGCCGCGCAGGCGACCTGGGAGCGTGCTGCGAGACGACAGTCTCCGGCCGTCCGGGCGGCCCCGTGGGCGCGCGGGCGCAGGAGTCGGGGAGCCGGCCGTCCCCCTTTGCTTCCTTCCGAAGCAAGCTTCATGCCAGGGCAAAGTGTGCGGAGCGGGATTCCTATTGGGAGGGGGTGGGGGGGGGGGGGGGGGGGGGGGCCCCCCCCGGGGGGGGGGGGGGGGGGGGGG
>JAIMBM010000395.1 GCA_023511475.1 Anaerolineae bacterium | reverse complement strand
AGCCTGAGCCGAACCCATCCCCCACTGTAGAGCCCACCCTGTCAGGTCGGATCACGGTCGCTGGGTCGACGACCGTGCAGCCACTGGCCGAAAAGCTGGCGACCGCCTTCCGGGCTGCCAACCCCAACGTGGAGATCATCATCCAGGGAGGCGGATCGAGCGTCGGCGTGAAATCCGCAGCGCAAGGGATAGTGGATTTCGGCGCGGCATCCCGCGAGCTCAAGGACTCTGAGAGGGCCGAGTTCCCCGACCTGGTGGTCCACCGAATCGCCATTGACGGCGTGGCTATCGTCGTGCACCCGGACGTCCCCGTCGACAACATCACGACGGAGCAGGTACGGGCCGTGTTTGCCGGCGACATCACCAACTGGAGAGAGCTTGGCGGGCCAGACCGGCCCATCACGGTCGTAGCCCGAGAGGAGGGTTCCGGAACCCGCGACTTTTTCCAGGAGCACTTTATGAAGGACAGGGAAATACTCGCCAGAGCAATCCTGCAGCCTTCCAACGGCGCCCTGCGAACGGCGGTCAGCACCACGCCCAACTCTATCGGCTTCCTCTCCTTCGGTTACCTCGACGACAGCGTGAAGGCCCTCGCCGTAGATGGCGTCCAGCCGACCGAGGCCAACGTCTACGCGGGCACCTATACGGCATGGCGCTATCTCAACATGCTGACCAGAGGCGAACCGGCCGGCCTAGCCAGGGCCTGGCTCGAGTTCATCCTGAGCGACGACGGGCAGCAGATCGTGACCGCCCAGGGCTATCTGGCGGTCAAGCGCTAGCCACCACAAGGGCGCGAGAGACATCGCCCAATCCGGCATCCTCCCGCGCCGGCGATGCCGGCCGGGAAGGTGACAGGAGTCACCCCCGGGGCGCTCAGCCCGGGCTGAGCGCCCGCGGTGTTTGAAGGAGTGACGGTCTGAAAGGGGTGTCCAGCAGTGCAGAGACGCTGTCTCATCGATCGGCTCATGCAGGGCCTGCTCCTCGGCAGCGCCCTGCTGTCCGTTTGCATCGTCCTCATGATCGGCCTGTTCACCTTCCTGCAGAGCCGACTGGCCTGGCAGTCCATCGGCCCGGCAGCTATGCTGACCGATACAGCGTGGCGTCCCGGGTCTGGCAGGTTCGGTTTGCTGCCCATGATAGCCGGCTCCGTGCTGGCGACCCTGGGCTCTGTGGCCATCGGTGTGCCACTGGCGATTGGCTGCGCCCTCTTTGCCGCCGAGGTTGCCCCCGCCCCAATCCGTGCCCTTGTGCGACCCGCCGTGCAGCTCCTGGGCGGGATCCCCTCGGTCGTCTATGGGCTGTTCGGGATGGTCGTCATCGTACCCCTCATCCGTCGCATCCCGGCGCCCGGCAACTCGGGGTACGGGCTGCTCGCTGCTTCCATCGTGCTGGCCGTGATGATCCTCCCCACCATCACCAGCATCGCCGAGGACGTCATACGCGCTGTGCCCCGCGAGTACAAAGAGGGCTCCCTTGCCCTCGGGGCAACCGAGTGGCAGACGATCGTAGGAGTGACTCTGCCCGCGGCTCGCTCCGGCATTGTAGCTGCAACAATACTGGGCATCGGACGCGCCCTCGGCGAGACGATGGCCATGACCATGGTGATCGGCAACTCGGTCATCGTTCCTGCACCTCTCACACAGAATCCCCTGAGCATCTACCTCAGCCCGGCGCGCACCCTGACTGGCAACATTGCAGTTGAGATCAGCTACGCCACCGGTCTGCACGAAAGCGCCCTCTTTGCAACAGGGGTAACGCTCTTTGTGATGATCATGGTCGTCAACAGCTCGGCCCACTTCCTGTTGAGGAGCAAGTCACGATGAGGCAACCAGCCCTCTCATGGACGCCGTCAACACGGCTCCGAGCCAGTCGTGTACTGCGCCAGGGGCTGGCGTTCCTGCTCCTCTGGGCCGCCGCTGCGGCTACGATGGGTGCGCTCTTGGCAGTGGTAGCCTTTGTGGGCGTCCGTGCCGTGCGCGTCCTCAGTATCGACCTTCTGCTCACGCCGCCGGCTGGAGGGCTCTCGGGCGAGGGAGGCATCTCGACCACGATCGTAACGACCCTGTATCTTGTAGCCCTCACCGTGGGCATCGCCACACCTCTCGGTGTCGGCGCGGCCATCTACCTCACAGAGTACGCCGGGCAGATGGATGCCCGGCGCAAGCCCGCTTTGCTCCTCCTCAGCATCGCCCGATTCGGCGTCGAGACGCTCGCCGGCGTCCCCTCCATCGTCTTTGGGCTCTTTGGCTACGCCCTCTTTGTCAGTGCCCTACACTTTGGCTTCTCGCTGCTCTCGGCCTCTCTGGCCGGAGCCTGCCTGATACTGCCGGTCATCATCCGCGCCACCGAGGAAGCCCTCCGCGCCGTGCCCCAGGCCTACCGCGAAGGAAGCCTCGCCCTCGGAGCCACCCAGTGGCAGACAGTGTCCGGAGTGGTGTTGCCGTCCGCTTTGCCCGGGATCGTCACCAGCGTGATCCTCAGCGTAGGACGTGTGGTAGGCGAGACGGCGGTGTTCTATGTCACGCTGGGCGGCAGCAGCGGCCTCCCCAGATCTCTCCTCTCGCCCGGACGCACCCTGGCCCTGCACCTGTATTCGCTGGCAATGGACACAAGAGCCTTTGACAAGGCCATGGGCACGGGAGCCATGCTCGTCCTCATCATCATCTTGCTCAATGCAGCCATCGGCCTCCTCTCACGCCATATGCTTCGGACCCGAGGATAAGCATGCCAGACGTCAAGTTGGAGACACGTGCTCTTGAGCTATACTATGGCCCATTCCGGGCCCTCTCCGGCATTGATCTTCGGATACCCGCAAACAGGATAACCGCCATCATCGGGCCGTCAGGATGCGGCAAGAGTACCCTCCTCAGGAGCCTCAACCGGATGAACGACCTGATTCCGGGTGTGCGCGTCCGCGGACAAGTGCTCCTCGACGGGCAGGATGTGTCCGCGATGGACGTGGTGGATCTCCGGCGACGGGTCGGGATGGTCTTTCAGAAGCCTAACCCTTTCCCCAAGTCCATCTTTGACAACGTCGCCTACGGACCGCGGGTGCATGGCATCCGCGACCGGGCACGCCTCGCCGAGATTGCCGAGCAGAGTCTGAAGGCCGCCGCCCTCTGGGACGAAGTCAAGGATGATCTGGACAGGCCCGCACTCGCCCTGTCCGGCGGGCAGCAGCAGCGCCTGTGCATCGCGCGTGCGCTCGCGGTGGGGCCAGAGGTGATCCTCATGGACGAGCCGTGCTCCTCATTGGATCCGATCGCCACGCTGCGCATCGAGGAGCTGATGCGGATGCTCCGACGAGACTATACCATCGTCATTGTCACCCACAGCATGCAGCAGGCCGCACGCGTCTCGGACTATACCGCGTTTCTCATGGCGGATGGGGATCGCTCCGGCAAGCTAGTGGAGTACAGCTCGACGCGGGAGCTGTTCACCAACCCTCGCGACAAACGCACAGAGGACTATATCACGGGGAGGTTCGGATGACGACCAAGAGGCGTGTTCTTTTCCTCTGCACCGGCAACTCGGCCCGCAGTCAGATGGCCGAGGGGCTCGTCAACCACTTCCTGGGCGACCGCTGGCAGGCGTTCTCGGCTGGGACGGCGCCGGCTGGCTATGTGCACCCTCTCGCCATCGAGGCCATGCGCGAGCTGGGAATAGACATCTCCCAACATCGCTCCAAGCGAGTCGACGAGTTCCGCGAGGCGAGCTTTGACCTCGTCATCACACTCTGCAGCGGCGCGGCTGACGACTGCCCGGTGTGGCTGGGACCGGGTCATCGCCTGCACATGGGCTTTGCCGACCCGGAAGCGCTGGCCAGAGCAGGCAGCGGGGAACTCGCGGCATTCCGGTGCGTCCGGGATGCCATCCGAGAGAAGGTGCTCGCAGCGCTCGAGAGCCGCGATGAGGCTCAAGCCAGCCACGAGTAGCCAGAGGAGTTGGCCTTGCGAGAGCCACACCCGCCGCCGCGCAAGGCACTGTGCGTCTACCATGGCCGACTGCTCCTCAGGTTGCAGCCAGGATGGCCTCTCAGGCTGGTCCTACAGTGACCCGACCATGGGCCCCGCCGGCGGCCCGGGCTCCGCCGCCCCGACCTCCGCCACCGCCTCATACAATGGGTAGAACGTCCCGGAAGGC
>JAIMBM010000394.1 GCA_023511475.1 Anaerolineae bacterium | reverse complement strand
CTTCTACATCGTCCGCACCGCCTGGCTCTACGCCCGCGGCGGACGGAACTTTGTGGAGACCGTGCTCCGCCTCGCCCGGGAGCGCGGCTCGCTGAGCATGGTCACCGACGAGGCGGGCTCTCCCACCTACGCGCCGGATCTGGCCCAGGCCATCGCCCGCCTCCTCCCTACGGAGCAGTACGGCATCTACCACTTTACGAACGCCGGCATCGCCTCCCGCTTCGACTGGGCCTGCGAGATACTGCGCCTCGCTGGCCTGAGGCACGTCCCGGTGACGCCGTCGCAGGGATACAAACGGCCGGCGCCGGTGCCGCGGCTCGTCGAGCTACGCAACCTGTGCGGCGAGGCGCTCGGCATCGTCCTGCGACCCTGGCAAGAGGCGTTGCGCGACTACTTTGAGGCCGCCCCGTGAACGCGCCACCGAGAGCGTCAGTTATCATCCCCAACTGGAACGGCAGCCGCTTCCTGCCGACCTGCCTGGGTGCCCTGCGCCGCCAGACCTTCCGCGACGCCGAGGTGATCGTCGTAGACAACGCCTCACGGGACCAGTCCCTCCAACTCCTGCAGCAGGACTACCCCGAGGTCCGGGTAGTTGCTCTGACAGAGAACCGTGGCTTTGCCGGCGGTGTGAACGCCGGCATCCGCGCCGCTCATGGGGAGATCCTTGTTCTCCTCAACAACGACACGGAGGCCGACCCGGGCTGGCTCGAAGCCCTCGTCCGTGCCCTGGACCAGCACCCCGAAGCCGGCATGGCCGCCAGCAAGATGCGCCTCTTCGACCGCCGCAACCACATACACTCCGCAGGGGACTCTTTCCGCACCGATGGCCTCCCCGCCAACCGGGGCGTGTGGCAGGAGGACCGTGGGCAGTTCGACCGCGAGGAGTACGTCTTTGGTGGTTGCGGCGGGGCCGTCGCCTACCGCCGCCGCATGCTGGAAGAGATCGGTCTGCTCGACGAGAGCTTTTTCCTGAGCTGTGAGGACGTGGATCTGGCCTGGCGCGCCCAGCTGGCCGGCTGGCGATGTATCTTTGTCCCGGACGCCGTCGTCTACCATCATCTGAGCGCGACGGGCGGCGGCCCCATCGCCAGCTACTACACCGGGCGCAACACGATCTGGGTGCTGGCCAAAGACCTCCCCGGCCCCCTGTGGCGCAGACACTGGCTGACCATCGTGCGCGCGCAGCTGGGGATCGCCTGGGAGGCGCTGAGGGCATTTCGCGGCGAGGCGGCGCGAGCCAGGCTCCGCGGCCAGCTCGCAGGGCTCCTCGGTCTGCCTCGGGTGTTGAGGCAACGCCACGCCGTACAGGCGACATGCCGGGTCAGCATCGAGTATCTGGAGTCTATTCTGGAGCACGCCCAATGAGCCGTGTGCAGCGCCTTGCCATCCTCGCTCAAGCGGTGATCGTCGGCCTCTATGTAGCAGTCGCGGTTCAGTATGCCCGCCTCACGCCTCTCTGGCAGGCACCCGACGAACCCGCCCATTACAACTATGTGAGATACGTCGCTGAGCACGGCGAGCTCCCGATCCTCCAGCCTGGCGACTATCCCCACGAATACCTCGAGGAACTCAAGGCGAACCGCTTTCCCCCGCACATGTCCATCGACAGCGTGCGCTACGAATCGTGGCAGCCTCCCCTCTACTACGTGCTGGGGGCAGCTGTGTACTCGTTGACGCAGGGGTTGGACCTCGCCGGCACGGTCCTGGCGCTGCGGCTGCTCTCGGTTCTGTTCGGCGCGCTGCTCGTCATCGTGGCGGGGCGCATCGCCGCCTGCGTCGCCCCCGGCGTCACCTGGCTCGCCCTCGGAGCCATGGCGATCGTCGCAACCGTCCCCATGCACGTGGCCATGACCTCGGCGGTCAACAACGACACGCTCGCCGAACTGTGGGTCGCGCTGATCCTGTGGCAACTCGTGGCGCGCCTGCAGTCCCCCAAACCCCTGCAGCCGTGGCTGCTCCTGGGCGTGACCGTCGGCCTCGCGGGTCTGACCAAGACCAGCACCTGGGCGACACTCCCGCTTGTAGGAGCAGTGGTATGCTACGTCACATGGAGGCAGCCAAAGAATCGAGGCAAGTTCGCCCTGCGACGCAGCCTTGCCGTCGCCCTGCCGGCGTTAGTGGTCGTCCTCCCCTGGGTCGCGCGCAACATGAGGGTGTACGGCGCCGGTGATCCCTTCGCCTTCGCGCGCCACAGCACGGTGGTCATCGGCCAGCTTCGGACGCCGGACTGGCTGGCTGACGTCGGGCTGCGACACGCCATGACTGCGCTGGTCACGACTACGTTCCACAGCTTCTGGGGCCAGTTCGGATGGATGGGGGTGCCAATCGATCTGCGGATCTATCGCGGCCTGGCGATTCTGACGGTGCTTGCGCTCGTCGGCCTCGCCTTGCGGATCTCTCGAGTCTGGAGGGAGCTGGGCCAGGAGCAGCGGGGTGCCTGGCTGCTGCTCGCCGGATCGCTCCTCCTCACCGCGGCAAGCTTCATCTGGTACAACCTGTCCTTCGTGCAGCACCAGGGGCGCTACCTGTTTCCTGCCCTGGTCCCCATGTCGCTCTTGCTCGCGGCCGGCTGGCACGAGATAACGCGGCGCACTCGCCGCGCCCTGCTCGCCGGCGCCCTCTGTGGGCTTGCCCTCGTGCTCGCCGCGGGTGACGCGATCCGGGCCCAGGCTCAGGACAGACGCACGTTGATCGCGCTCCTTGGCATGAGTGTTTCCGCCTGGATGGCCTCACGCCTCCCTGATGGTGCAGGGGACTGGCTCTACGCTCTGCCGTACCCGCTGCTTGTGGGGCTCGATCTCCTGTGCCTCTATGGCTATGTGATCCCCTACCTCAGGCCGTAGCCCGTAGCTGGCCGGGGTGCCCTCCATCTCCCGCGCTTCGCTTCCCTCAGGTTCGGGCCCTCCCGTATCGCATGCACAGGCGCCCCACTCACGGGCGTCGACATCGTGCCGGCAAGAGGAGTTGAGGCAGCTTTGCCCTATGGGCAAAGCGGGGTTAAGCCCCCTGACCCCGCCCCCGCCGCGTTCAGGGGCGGACAGGTGTCTTTTTTCCCCACAGGAGGGCCCAAAACAGGGCGGGAAAGGCCGTTCGCCCTCCACTCAGGTGTCTCCAGGCCGCCCTCTTCAGGGCGGCCAGCCTCGATTCTGGCTGCCTGTCCGCCCCTGAACCCCTCCCCCGAGCGGGCACCGCGTGCCGGCTCGGGCAAGGACACTTTAGCCAAAGCGCCCCGTGATATAGTCCTCGGTGCGGCGGTCGCGGGGCCTGGTGAAGACCTGGCCGGTCGGCCCGTACTCGATCAGCCTGCCGGAGCGGTCCTCGCCCATCATGAGGAAGGCGGTATAGTCGGAGACGCGCGCGGCCTGCTGCATGTTATGGGTGACGACCACGATCGTATAGTCCTTCTTGAGGGCTTGCATCAGCTCTTCGATGCGGAGGGTCGCGATCGGGTCGAGGGCCGAGCACGGCTCGTCCATGAGGATCACCTCTGGCCAGACGGCGAGCGCCCGTGCGATGCACAGGCGCTGCTGCTGGCCGACGGAGAGGGAGAGCGCCGACTTGTCCAGGCTGTCCCTGACCTCATCCCAGAGCCCGACGGCCTGCAGGCTCTGCTCCACAATCTCGGCGAGGCGCGCGCGATTGCGCAAGCCGTGTACCCGGGGGCCGTAGGCGACGTTATCAAAGATGGACTTGGGGAAAGGGTTGGGCCTCTGAAAGACCATGCCGATGCGGCGCCGCAGCTCGACAACCTCCATATCAAACAGGCTCTTGCCGTCGAGCAGGGCTTCGCCTTCCACAGTGACGTTGGGGATCAGGTCGTTCATGCGGTTGAACGTGCGCAGCAGGGTGCTCTTGCCGCAGCCGGAAGGGCCGATGATGGCGGTGATCTGGTTGGGGAGAATCCGGATCGAGATATCGGCGAGGGCGCGAAAGTGCCCGTAGTACAGAGAGTAGTTGCGGGTCTCTAGCTTGGCCAGTTCCATTCCCCAGTCAGTCCCGTCCTCCACCGGTACCCGATAGGCCTGCTCACCCCGGGTACCCCGCTCTTGCGCGACCCTCGGCCGCCAGAATACCGCGTCGCTGCCGGCCGGCCCGGCTAGCCAGTGATGCCGGGGTGTAGTTCACCTTCGGGGCAGGGTTGTCTG
>JAIMBM010000393.1 GCA_023511475.1 Anaerolineae bacterium | reverse complement strand
GGGGAGGGGGCGAGGGGGAGGGGTTCCCCAACACTGGGCCTTTGGGTGCCATCCTGGCGGCCTCTGCACGATGTCGGGAGGCACGCGGCGAAAGGCCAAAGTCGAGGGGCCGGGGGTGGGGGCCGAAGCCGCGGGACGCGCAGCCAACCCTCCGAAGCCCATACCTGAACATTCCACTGCCGGGAGCAGACGGCTCACGTCCACCTCTGAAGGGTCGGGCGCGAGGGTCTCCTCCGCGCTCAGGCGCGATAGTGACAACCGCTCGAGGTCTTGTTGCTCCAGGCCGCCTGGGTCACCAGCAACGCAGCCTGCACACTGTTGCGCAGCCCGATCAGGGCATCCGTGAGGCGCGTGGTCGCATAGAAGCGGTCGATATCCCGCTGCAGGTCGTGCAGGTCGCGCAGGGCCCTCTCGAGGCGGGGCGTGGTCCGCACCAGCCCGACATAGTTCCACATGATGTGCTGGATGGTGTTCATATCCTGCAGCACCAGGGCCGGGTCGCTGCTTTCCCCGAGCCCCTGCTCGTACCAGGGCGGGATCGTCTCTGGAGGCACCGGTGACGTGTCGCCCAGGGTCGCCAGGGCATCGCCAGCTGCCCTCCACCCCCAGAGCATCCCCTCAAGGAGCGACGCGCTGCCCAGGCGGTTCGCGCCATGCACTCCAGTACAAGAGACCTCCCCAACCGCGTACAGGTCGCGGATGGTGGTGCGCCCGAGGAGGTCCACCCAGACGCCGCCGCAGAAGTAGTGAGCGGCGGGCACGACGGGAATGACGTCCTGCGTAATGTCGACGCCGCAGCGCAGGCAGGCCTCATAGATCGTCGGGAAGCGGCGCAGGATCTCATCCCGGGGGACGTGGGACCTGAGGTCCAGGTATACGCAACTGGCCCCCGTCCTCAGCATCTCCTCGTGGATGCTGCGGGCGACCACGTCGCGGGGGGCCAGGTCCTGCCACTCCGGGGCATAGCGGACCATGAAGGGCTCGCCGGCCGCATTCAGCAGCCGGGCACCGGCGCCCCACAGGGCCTCGGAGATCAGGAACTCGGCATTGCCCCGGTAGTAGAAGGCCGTGGGGTGGAACTGGACGTACTCGGCATTGATGATGCGCGCGCCAGCACGGTGGGCCATCGCCAGTCCATCGCCACGCGCCCCGGGCGGGTTGGTCGTGTAGAGGAAGATGCGCCCAAGGCCCCCGCTGCCCAGGATGACCTTGCGCGCCAGGATGGTGATGACCCGGGACCGCTGTTGGTCAAACACATAGGCCCCCACACAGCGGAGCGGCTCGTACACGGCCAGCCGGTCCAGGCTGTGATGGGCCGGTGTCAGCAGGTCCACGGCGGTATGCCGGCTGAGGAGCAGAACGTTCGGCCGCTCGCGCAAGGCCGCGATCAGCCGCTCCTCGATCGCGCGGCCCGTCGCATCGCCGACATGAAGGATCCTCTCGGTGGAGTGGGCTGCCTCCCGGATATACTCCAGCGACCCGTCGGGCCGGCGGGCAAAGGGCACCTTGAGCCGATCGATAAGCAGCTCTTGGAGCAGGGGCGGCCCCTCCTCAGCCAGCAGGCGGACGGCGGCGGGATTGTTCAGCCCATCCCCCGCCCGCAGCAGGTCGGCGATCAGGAGGTCTGCGGAGTCGTTCTCACCGCGATGGATGATGCCTCCCTGGGCATAGAGGGTGTTGGACTCTTCCAGCTCGCTGGCCCGGCTCACGACGCAGACGCTGACGCGCTCGTCCTCCGAGGCCCGAAGTGCCGCTACCCCACCAGCAATGCCACAGCCGATGACGAGAACGTCAACGATCAGTCGGTCGTCCACTTGGCACCGTATCTCCTTTTTGGGGGACGCTCCCTCCACGTTCGAGCGCCCGCCGGGTCCTCAGCCTGCCCGCAGCATGCGCTGCAGTGCCTGGTTCGCCCAGTGGGCGGTCTCGGCTTCCACGCGGACCACATGCTGCGGGCACCCCGCGAGGATGCTCTCCAGCGTCGCCAGCAGGTTGTACTCGTTGATGCGGTACATGGCGCCACACAGCGAGCGTGCGAGAGGCACGATGGTCTTGTCCCGGTGACGCGCGGCTAGGCGGCTCACCAGGTGAATCTCGGTCCCGATGGCCAGGGCCGACCCGGGCGGCGCCTCTGCGGCGGCGTTGACCAGGTAGCTCGTGGAGCCTGCGCCGTCAGAGGCCTGCACAACCTCCGCCGGGCACTCCGGATGCACGACGACGCGGATGCCCGGATGCTCCTGCCGCACCCGGCGCACGTCCTCGAGGCCAAAGCGCGTATGGACGTGGCAGTAGCCCTTCCACACGACCACGCGAGCACCCCTGGCCTGCTCCTCGCTGCTATCGGGGTCCTGTGGGTCCCAGACGGCAATCTCCTCCGGCCGCAGGCCGAGGGCGAGGGCGCTGTTGCGCCCAAGGTGCTCGTCGGGGAAGAAAAGCAGGTGCCCGCGCTGCGCGAGGGCCCAGCCGAAGAGCTTTTGGGCGTTGGCCGAGGTGCAGACCGCCCCGCCGTGTCGCCCACAGAGGGCCTTGACCCGGGCGTCCGAGTTCTGATAGGTGATGGGCAGGAGATCACCATGCCAGAGGGAGGAGAGGCGCTGCCAGGCAACCTCGGCCTGCTCGGCGGTGACCATCCCCGCCATCGGACAGCAGGCGCTCGGCTCTGGGATGAGCACGGTCTGCTGCGGGCTGCACAGCATGGCGGCGGTCTCGGCCATAAAGTCCACGCCGCAGAACACGATGTAGCGCGCCCGCGCCTGTTGCGCGGCCTGGCGAGAGAGCTCGAGCGAGTCTCCGGTCGTGTCCGCAAAGCGGGTCACCTCATCCCGCTGGTAGTGGTGAACGAGTATGTAGCAATCCTCTCCGAGGGCCTTCCGCGCCGCCTCAAGGCGGCGGAGAACCTCCTCCTGAGAGAGCTGGGTGTATTCTGCGGGGAGAGCCATGGTTCCCTCTTGGTCTGCCAACGCGTGAAGCGCTCTTGTCCGTGAGCGAAGGCCCTCGCGGCCCCGCCTCACCCTTCGCGCCTTGCGCTTCGCGCTTTGCGTCTCACGCCTCACGCTTCACGCTTCACGTTTCACACCTCACGCATCACACTTCACGCCTCACGTCTCCAGTTCAAGGCTGATATCCAGCGCTTTCACCGAGTGCGTGAGGGCGCCAACGGAGATGTGAGTCACCCCGGTCGCGGCCACGTCCGCCACGTTCTCCAGGGTGATGCCCCCGGACGCCTCAAGCTCGACCCGGCCATCCACGTAATCGACGGCGCGGCGCATCGTCTCGAGGTCCATGTTGTCGAGCAGGATACGGTCGACGCCGAGGGAAAGTGCCTCGGCCAGCTGATCGAGGTTCGTGACCTCTACCTCAATCGGCAGGCGAGCTCGATTGTGCGCCCGCGCCCGCTCGACCGCAGCCCTGATGCTGCCCGCCGCGGCGATATGGTTATCCTTGATCAGCACCATATCGAAGAGGCCGAAGCGGTGATTGGCCGCGCCACCAATGCGGACGGCAAGCTTGTCCAGCACGCGCAGGCCGGGCACCGTCTTGCGGGTATCGAGGATGATGGCGCGCGTACCCTGCACGGCCTCGACGTAGCGCCGCGCCAGGGTCGCGATGCCCGACATGCGCTGCAGAAAGTTGAGCGCCACGCGCTCGGCGCTCAGCAGCGACTGCGCCCGGCCCGCGACCTCGGCCACAACGTCGCCGGGTCCGACGGCGCTGCCATCGGGGATGAGCGTGCGCCAGGCCACCTCGGGGTCGACCTGACGAAAGACCTCTGCGGCAACCTCGAGGCCGGCAATGACACCCGACTCCTTGACCAGAAAACGTCCCCGCCCGCCGAGCTCCGGTGGCAGAACCCACTGGCTGGTCACATCGCCAGTGCCGATATCCTCGGCCAGTGCCCGCGCGACCGCTTCGACCACGGCAAGGCGGTCCTCGACCGCGATCATCCTTCGCTCCATGCAATACCGGCCCTCACCTGCGTGGCGAGGGCCGACTGTAATCCGGAGTGACTTGCACCTTTGCAGTGCTATCATAGCACAAGGCAGAGGCAAGGTCAAAGGGAGTCCGTAGCTGTTCAGGCTCGCGTTCAGCGCATGGCACGGAGGCAGGCTGCTGCTGGCCCTGCCCATCGGGATCGGCTTTGCGCCGGCTCGTCG
>JAIMBM010000392.1 GCA_023511475.1 Anaerolineae bacterium | reverse complement strand
CCTGAAGCCGGGTGCGACTCGCGCGCGCTCAAGGTCATATCCGACGCTCTTCGCGTTTCAATCCCCACCCGGCCCTGAAGCCGGGTGCGACTTCACACGGGATATCCGGAGGCTAGATTGGCTATTGTTTCAATCCCCACCCGGCCCTGAGGCCGGGTGCGACGGCATCCGCGCACCCCCGGCCCTCCCGCAGAAACTACTCCAAGAGCGGGCCGGAGGCCCGGCGCAGGCCGCAAAAGACGCTTCCGGAGGTCGTTCTTGCCCCTTTTACCGCTTCCTGCTGCTGGATGCGGCATGGCCCATGGAGAGGCGTTTGCGCGAACCCCTCGCGATGCGGAATCCCCGGGGGATCCGCGCACCTCTACACCACGAGGGGATCATGCAGGTCGTAGGCCATCTGCCGCCCGAGCACCTGCACGTGCTTCTGCCGGGGCTCCTGCAGCCGATAGAATCGCAGGCTGTCCTCCGTCTCGTCGATCACCCGCGCCAGCTTGCGCTTCAGCTGCTCGAGATCAGCCGGGCTCAGCGTGCACTCGAACACCGATTTCTGTACGCGCTGCCCAAAAGCCTCGCACACTTTGGCGACGCGCCGTAGACGCTTCTGTCCCTCGGCCGTCTCTGTGGCCACGTCATAGGTCACCAGTATCTCCATCCACCCTCCTCTGGCTGCACTCCCACGCCACGCCACCGTCTTCCCCCAACTCTAGCGGTACAAGAATGGCGGATACACCGCCAGATCGCCGCGCAGATGCCGGGCGAGGAGCCTGGCCTGCACGTGAGGCACAAGGCCCAGCGGCACCGCTTGCTTGAGGAGACGATGCTGGACCTCTTCCTCCTTTCGGCGCTGGTACGCCGTGACTACGGTGCGCCTGCCTGCGTCGGTGAGGCGTACGCTCCCGTCGGGCAGCGCTTCAAAGTCCCCGGCGCTCAGCTGACGACGGTTGATCAGGGTGAGCGCCAGGCGGTCCGCAAGGACCGGCCTGAGCTCCTCCATGAGGTCGAGGGCTAGCGCGGGGCGCCCCGGCCGCAGGGAGTGCAGGTACCCGATCTGTGGGTCGAGCCCCACACCCTCCAGGGCTGAAGCGCACTCGTTGCGGAGTAGCGCGTAGAGGAAGGAGAGGAGGCAGTTCGTGGCGTCCGTGGGTGGCCGCTTGGTCCGCCGACGGAAGCCAAAAGTGGCCCGATCGCCGCGGACCATGAGGCCGAAGACGTCAAAGTAGGCCCGAGCCGCCTCGCCCTCGGCTCCGCGCAGCTCGTTGAGGTCCTGCATAGCCGGCAACTGTCCCAGAATGCGCGCCAGGCGGTCGGCCGCCCTCGAGAGCGCCTGACCGGTGCCCTCATCGTCAGACTCGCGCACGGCTCGCTGCAACACGGCACGGCAGTTACGGATCTTGCCTGCGACGATCTGGCGTGCGATGAGCGCCGCACTCCGGCTACTATCCAGAGCGGCATGCTGCGCGTGTCGGAGCAACACGTTACCACGCACGGGTCCCTCAACGCGCGCCCGGAACCGCCCGTGACGGTCCATCCACACGAGTGTGCGCCCGTCCGCCGCGCAGCGGTGTATGAGATAGGGGGTGATCGTGACGCGGCCAAAGACGACGATCCCTCCCAGGCGCAGGAGCGGCGCCCGCAACTTGGTCTCTCCCTCAACCTGGACGCGCACGGTGTCGTTCTCCAGGCGCAGGATAGCGCCCTGAGTCTGAACGTACAGCACGTTAAGCAGCTCATGCATCGTGTGTTCGTCTCCTCGGGTCGGCTTCCGATTCCTCCTCGTCCCAGGCCCGGAACAGCACCGACTGCAGTCCGCGCAGTCGCGCAGGCTCCGCAACCACCTGGGGCAGGCACGCGTCCACCAGGGAGCAGTTGCGGCAGCGGGCGTCGTTGGCGGCAGGCGGGAGCTCATGTGCAGCCAGCATGGCCCTCACGGCGCCGATCAGCTCCACGGTGCGTCTTCGCAGGCGTTCGTCGAACGAGACCTCGTGACGGCTGCGGGTGGCGTGGTAATAGATGGCGCCGCGCGGGACGGGGCGCCCGAGCATCTCTTCGAGGCATAGCGCCTGCGCGCAAAGCTGGACGTCGGCATGGATGCCGTGCCGCCGACCGGACTTGTACTCCACCGGGTACGGTACACCTTCGTGGAACTCGACCACGTCCGCCTTCCCTCGCAGACCCAGGCGCGTCGACCAGATCGGCATACTGCGCAAGGTCGGCACGCCCCGGTTGGCCGCGTCGTCGCCGGTGTCGACCCTCTCATGGGCCAGCCTGCCGCGCACCGTGAAGACGTTCTCCTCGTAGGTCTGTTCGAGGTGAATGAGGGCACACTGCCGGGGGCAGTAGCTATAGTGCTCGACGGCAGACACCAGCACGATGATCGCGTCGTCGTCATCCTCATAGCCAGAGGCTGCGCCGCCGCTGTCTTGGAGACCGTCGAGCGCGGCTTCCACATCGCTCTCGCTCATGGTCAGCCTCCCCGTCCCTTGGCGGGGGACCCAAGGCCGCGAAGGCCTGGGTCCCCCGGGCGTACCCACCATCAGCCGACAAGGGTCGTGAGCGTGACCCCTGGCGGCAGGTCGGAGCTTGCCACGGTGACCGCATAGTCGGAGAAGGAGCGGGGTACCGACACGCCCTCCCGCCGCCGCACGCTGACCCTCGCCAGCAACTCGTGGGCGGGGGCGTTGCCGAGGGGACTCTCGTGGCTAAAGATGTAGAGCCCCCGGCAGGCCATCATGCCGCGGGCCGCCGAGCGGTCGAGGTCCCACATGCTGACGAGCGCCTGCCATACCAGGCCGAGGTCCTCTGAAGTCGCGCCGGTCTGCCGGGCAAAGTGGGGGTTGAAGAAGCCGTGGGCGCGGTAGAGGCCGTAGGGCACGAGGGCTTTGCGCCCCATCTCCGTCTGCTTGCCCTGAGCGCCCTCCTCGCCCTCTGCGGCGACGACCTCTGTGTCCTCCTCGCGGGTGACGGCCACGCGCGTGATGGAGAGGTCGAGCGGGACGATGGGGTCGATGGAGCGCGCAAAGGTGAGCTGGAGGGGGCCACGGACCTGCCCGCAGTTGACCCCTGTGGTCATGACTGCGCCAAACATGCGGATGTCGAAGAAGCTGTCGCACATCCACTCCCGGGCTCTGCGGATGTCGTTGGCGGCCTGCTTCGAGCCGGTCGAGGTAATGCCGAGGGCTTCGTAAGCCCGGCGATGGCGGGCGTTCAGGGCTTCCCCGCTCTGCACATAGATTTTGAAGCGGGCCTCGCCGCCGCGGGCCATATCGACCCAGTCCCGCACCTTGCGCTTGATGGCGACGTCGGTCACCAGGCCCTGCATGGTCTCGGGGTCGACGCGGGGCAGGTTCCCGGCATCGGGATCGCCGTTGGGGTTGCCGTCCATCACGTCGAAGAGCAGCACAAAATCGTGCCGCCGGTTGACGTCGGTGTGAATGGCTGCGTCCATGGTCACTTTCCTCCTTTGTTTTCGGATTCGAGGTCTGCCAGGGCGGTCAGGTCTTCCTCGCCTGCGGATGCCGCGAGCCTCTCCTTCCGGGCTGCCGCCTCACGCGCCTGAGCCCGGTCAAAGGCCCGCTGATGATAGTAGCCCAGGGCAAACAGGCCCTGCTCCTCCAGGGTGAGGACCCGGGGGAAGGTCGGCAGGCCGGCCAGGATTTCTTCCAGGCGCCGCTCGATCGCCCGGGAGGCGGCGGGCCTATCCCGCTTGAGCTTGGACAGATGGGGCTGCGCGCCCCTGAGGAGCCGCCCATAGACGGAGGCCGGCGCCGACGAGGCGGCGCCAAAGAACCGGTCGACGACTGTGGCGTTGATGCCCGGCAACGCCAGGCGCTGCGCCTCCTCGATTACGGCCAGGAGGCGCCCGCAGAGGTAAGCCGGGTCGGTGCTATGCGGGTCGAGTTGGGCCATGACATCCTCCTTCGCTTGAGGGTCGCCTGCCGCACTGGCAGGCTGGCGGCTGCACAGGACGAGCTTGATCAGGGCGGCCCGCGGGCGCGACACGTCCCGCTCCGCCCGGTTGCGGCGCACCGCTTCGTACAGGACGGCCATGGGCAGGGACGCACCGCTCAGTGCGGTACGCCACAGGGCCCGCGGCGTCGGGGGCGCCAGGTCCTTCGCCTCCCGCACGGTCGCTGCCGCGAGGGCAAAGACGCCCAGCG
>JAIMBM010000391.1 GCA_023511475.1 Anaerolineae bacterium | reverse complement strand
CAATCGAGCCGCGGCGGCAGAGCCGCCCCGGAGGCCTCCAGCGGGTTCCAGGACTGGGGGCGACTGCGGCGGCTCCGGCTGCCCCGGCCTATCAACGGGCTATCCGCTCCACCAGGAACTCCTCGAATCGCCTTGCCTCGACCTGCAGGGCGACCTCGGCGTTGGCCGGCGCCTCTGGTGACGGGGCACGCACGAGGGTGGCGCCTGCGGCATGGTGCCCTTCCCTCTCCACGTCGACGTGCAGCGGCTCGAGGTGCACGAGGTCACGCTCGATGAGGGTGGCGACAGCGAGAGGGTCGTGCATGTAAGTGTAGCCGCGGGCGGCAAAGGGGGGATAGAGCTCGACCTGCCGGGCGATGGCCTCGTGGAAGGCCGTGCCGCCCTCCCGGATGCGGGCAACCCCCTCCGGCCGGATGGTGACCTGCGTGGTGACGTCAAGGGGCACCATGGTGATCGGCACGCCCGAGGAAAAGACGACGTGTGCCGCCTCGGGGTCGCAACGGATGTTGTGCTCCGCGTAGGGCAGGTGGAAGGCCCCCGGCCCCCGCACCGACCCGCCCATGATGGTGAGGTGTGCGAGTGCCTGCGCCAGGCGTGGCTCTCGCAGGAAGGCGAGGGCCACGTTGGTCAGCGGGCCGATGGCCACGAGGTGAATGCGCCCCGGGGCCTCCAGCGCCTTGCGGACGATAAAGTCGACCGCGTGCTCCGGGGCGGGCTCGAGCGCCGCATCTTCCGGCTCGAGGAGCCCCTTTCCCTCATGACCCGCCCAGTAGACCGGCCTGAGGCCGAGGAGCGGCTGCCTCGCACCGGTCATCACCGGGACATTGCTGACGCCGCGGAGGGCCAGCAGCTTCAGGACCATCCGCGCGCGCAGGGTCACATCCCCATACACGCACGTCACCCCGACCAGCTCCAGCTCTGGTGAGCAGAGGATGAGGGCGAGCGCAATTGCATCGTCGACATCGCTGCCGATGTCGGTGTCGAGGATGATCTGGGTGGGCTCGTGGGCAGGCATGTTCTACCTCTCCAGAATGAGAACAGACTGTAACCGGAGTTGACGCGTCCGGTGCCCCAGCATGGCAGGACCTTTGTGCAGGGCAGCCGCGCAGCCTTGCGTAAGGCACCGGTAGCCCCAATAATAGGCGAAGCCGCATACAGCGCAAGTGTGGACGCATGCGCCCGGCTTTTCGCGTCTGAGCCGGGCAGCCCCGCAGGTCTGGGAAGGCCGCAGGCGTCAGCCTTTGCAGCGGGCCCACCCACATTCCCGCCGCCAGGGCGGCGGATTTCGGGGGCGGACAGGCCGCCAGAGCCGAGGCGCGTCATCGAAGGAAGAGATTGCGGACCGCCGCAATGGGATGCGCCCGGAGTCTCTAGCCTGGTTCCTGTTCGTCCAACACGAGGAAACGCGCGGCCGTACGCTCGTGAAGCTGGGGGATGCTGGGAGCTCCACCCTGTCGCGAGACCCCCGACCGTTCCCCCGAAACGGGGGAACAGGCAGGGGGCATCGCCGGCAGTGGAATGGCCCCACAAGGCGGAACAAACCTATCCTCCCGTGTTCGGGGGGCAGTGGGGCCGCTCTGCTGCGCCGGGACGGGGCGGTCCGTTCCTTCCGGGCTGGGTACGGGGCCGATTGAGGGTATGTTGCCCAATGGTCGCATGGATGGATCATTGGCGCCTCAGCCTCTCCTGGGGCGTTCTGGGGCTTTCGCCCGAGTGGCGTCCATCCTCTTCGGACCTGCCTGCATGCCTCTGAGCGGGCTGGGTGGCGACGGTGGAGCGAGAGGCCGGCCCTCATTGGGTGGCTGCCGGGGGCTGGCGCCGCAGCTTTGGTGGGCTTGGGATACCTTACCGCCTCGTGGTTCCGGTCCTCAGTTCTTCGCCACCGGCGTAAGCCAGTATAACCGGCGCTCTCTGGCTGAGTAGGGCGCACGGCCGCCCGGCTTACGCGCTGCGCATCGTCTCGCGGAGATCGAGAGGGAGTTCCTGCAGCACGTCCTCGATCTCCCCGGGGCTCACTGCATCCTTCAGGATGGCGAAGACGCTCCTCGTGACGTGCTCGGCAGCCTCGCGCGTTTCCAGCCCCATCTCACTCTGCACGCGACTGACCAGGTCGCCCCAGGCCATGGGCTGGACGGGCCGGCGCTCCCCAAGGCGGCCCATGACCAAGTCCTTGTACTCCTTCGGCAGCTGACTCGCCATGTCGTGGACCTCGTCATGGGAGACGGTGTCGGCAAGGGCAAAGAGCACGGCGCGGATGGCCCTATCGGCCTCGTCCGGGTCGGCGAGGCCGCTGCGGGCCATCACGCGGCGCATCATGGTCTGGCTGTCCATGGTCAACTCCTCTTGCTGCGCTGATCTCGAGCTGGCGGGGTGCGTGTCCCGGCCAGCAACAGCCATGCCACGCACCATCTACACCAACGGGCTGTACCGGCCTCACATGGCGGTGGCCCTCGTCGGAGGGGTGCTCCTCATCATCGGGCTGGTGGCGTTCGTGGCCAACCTGGTCGTGACGCTGGGAGTGCGAAACGTCGTCGAGCTGTTCCTGCCACGCCGAGGAGCCCCGCAGCCGGCCGGGGAGTAGGAAGCCAGTTGAGAGCGCGCGAGGGCTGCCACCCTGGACCGAAGAGGGGCAGCCCTCGCGTGTTTCTGGCTATGGGAGCACCGTGATGGCATCCACTCGGATGTTGTCTCCCTGCTCGCGACCCGCGGCATCGAGCAGGGGCAGGCGACGGCCTGACTGCGGCTCGTAGAGGCCGATCTCCAGGCAGTGCGTGCCAGCAGGCGCGTCATCACGGACGACGAGGTCATAGTCGTCTACGATGACCTCTCCCTTTGCCCAACTGGTGGTCGGGCGCGTGCCGGAAACCGGGACGGAGTCTTTCTGGGCAGACATGTGCTCCTGCGGGCCGAGCAGGTGGGTGAAGACCGTGTATTCCTCTGAGATCGGCCCCACCGCCTGCCAGTAGAGCCTGAGGTGCAAGGCCTCACCGCGCCTGACCTCACGCCGACCGAGGTCGTAGCCAAGGAGCCGGATCGGCCCAAAGCGCGCCCCGAGGGCGACCTCCATGGGTGGCACGTCCCAGCGCCGCTTGATGGCCAGCACCTGCACTCTCCCGACCTCCACGGCCGGCCCCGCCGCGCCCGCAGCAGGCCGGAGGGCGATCCAGAGCGGCAGCTCACCGGCAGGGGCGTCGCCGGGGATGAGCAGGTCATGCTGGGCACGGACGATCTCTCCCGGCTCCCAGGTCGTCGTCGGATAGGAGGACCCTCCCGTCGCCCAGGCTGCCTGTCGCGAGTCCGGGGCCGGCGGCCGCCCGAGCGACACCAGGGTCTGATAGTCCGTGGCCGGTCGGCGGAGCGCCCGCCAGAAGAGCGTCACGGTCACGCGCGCTCCCGGGGACAGGGGCACATCGGGGAGGCTGGCCCCGAGCAGCTCGAGGTCCGCGCTCAGTGGGGCCTGGATCGTCCGGGCCATGCCGAGGGAGGAGACGTCCGGCGGGGTCGCCGGGCGGACGACCTCGACCTCTCCGATGGGTGCTACCGTCCCCGCAGGGGCCCCGCGCTCATCGATCACGTCCAGCTGATGGCCCGACCTCGGGTCGTAGGCGCCGACCTTCAGGATATAGCGCCCCGGGGGCGTGCCGGGAAGCACAAGGAGGGGGTGATCATCGGCCACGTAGGCGTCGGTTTCCCAGCGGGTGGTCGGGTATCCGCCGGGGTGCAGGCTATCCTGCTGCCCCCAGACGTGCCCCTCGCCATCGACCAGCACCAGGCTGGTGCTGTACTCCGCCCCCATGCGGCCGAGCGCCCTCCAGTAGAGCCGCACCGGGAGCGTGTTGCCGGAGGCGACCGGGGCGTCTGCGAGGTCGGCGCCAAGGAGCAGCAGCTCGCCTCCGAAGTCGACTGAGGTGGAGATCCGCGCTCCGCTGAGGCTCGTGCCATCGAAGCGTCGCGTCCAGAAGCCGAGGCCGTGCCGGTCGATGACGGCCGTCTTCAGGGCCAGGTAGCCGGCCGTTGTCGCCAGAAGCAGGGCCCAGCTTCGCGAGCCGAGGGTCGGGGCCGCTCCCGCCGCCGGTGCAGCTGAGGCGCGCGTGCGCCTCAGGCTGCTAGCGGCAACAGCCGCGAGGAGGGCCGCCGAGAGGAGCGAGACGAGGGTGCTCGCCCGGCGC
>JAIMBM010000390.1 GCA_023511475.1 Anaerolineae bacterium | reverse complement strand
CCGCAGCAGGCCCCATCGGGGGGTGCTGGGCATGGTGTGGGGTCTTGCGGGGCGCCGCGCCGCGGGGGGCGTGTGCTGCGGCGCGGGGACGGGGTCAGGGGTCGGGGCCACGACCAGACACGAGGCCGCCCGGCGGCCAGCGCTCCGCGCATCCGCAGGAGAGCCCTCCTCTCCATCGACATACCTCCGAAGCACGATCACTGCGCCGCGAGTACAGGGTGGGATGGGCTTCGGCGCTGTGCGCGCCGGCCCCTGGCCTCGCACCGGAAGCTAGGAGTACGCCATGCGGTTCCTGTCCGAGTATCCCCGTCCGGCTGCCGACAATGGCTGGGGGTTCCACGATTCCGCGGGCGCGAACGTCCGCCCGGGCGATGCCGCCGCCTATGCGCGCTACCTGCGGCAGGACCTCGGTGTCACCTGGTTCAAGGCCCTCGTCGCCGGGACGGGCAAGGTCGACCTTGTCCGTGCCTTCACGCAGGCCGGCATCGAGGTCATTGTCCGCCTGTACGCCTACCGGCCCCATCCGCACTATGTCGTCCCACGCGGCGAGGTGCGCGCCTACGTGGAGGCGGGCGTGCACTACTTTGAGTGGGGCAACGAGCCCAACCTGGTGCTCGAGTGGGAGCGGGCGTCGTGGAACGAGGGCGCGCGCGTGGACAAGGTCTGCGAGCAGTTCCTCCGAAACGCCGACGTGATCCGTGCGGCGGGCGGCATTCCGCTGCTGCCTGCCTTGGCGCCGGGAGGGGACTACCCCCACCGCGACTGGTACCGGACGATGTTCGAGTGGTTCCGTCTCCACGGGCATCTCTCGGACCTGGAGGGGGCGGCGCTGGCCATTCACAACCGCCCGCTGAACTGCCCCCTCAGCCACCGAAGCCCAACAGGCTGCTCGTTCCTGGACTATGAGTGGATCGATGATCTCGTCCGGACCTATGTTGGTCGGAGCCTGCCGCTCTTGGGCACGGAGGCGGGCTATGAGCCGGGCTGGCATCAGAATCCGACATTCCCGCCCATCGACCTGCAGCGCCATGCGGCCTACAACCTGGAGATTTTCCGCTCCTTTGGGCCCTACGGGAGCTGGCGCTGGCGTGATGCCCTGTTTTGCCAGTGCATGTGGCTGGTCGAGTCCTTCGGGCACAAGGACTTTTCCGAGGCGGCCTGGCACCGCAACTCCCAGTGGGCACAGGGGGGAGACCTCCCTGCCGTTGGCGCCTTGCGCAGCGAGTGGCAGAGGCATCCCTTCAAGCGTCAGTGGTCGTGGGAGATAGGCCGTCCGGACTATCCCAAGGCCACGTGGCGCGGCTCCCCCAACACCGATGCGCGGCCCGCCGGCGTCAAGCCATCCCTGGTCGTGCTCTACGCTACCGGCGGCGACTTTAACCAGGCGCTGCGTCGCCTGCAGGACCCGGCGACGAAGACGTCCTACCACTACCTCGTCTCCCGCAGCGGCGCCATCTACCAGCTCGTGCCCGAGGCCAACCGAGCCTGGCACGCCGGCAGTGCCTCGTGGGGTGGGCGGCCGCGCGTTAATGACTACTCGATCGCCATAGGCCTGGTGAACCGCAACGATGGAAGCGACCGCTACCCCGCGGAGCAGACCGAGCAGGCGGCCACGCTGGTGCGCCATCTCATGACCAAGTACCAGATATCCTTGCAGGATGTGGTCACTGCGGATATGATAGGGGGTACCAGGCTTGCCGGGTTTGACTTTCCTGCGTTCCAGGTGCTGTTGGGAGGTGTGCCACAGATCTGGCCGCCGGAGGACGTCGTCCGCAAAGCCGCGTGGGATGCAGGCGGCGTTGCCTACAATCCTGATGCGGCCTTCCCGCGCTTTGCCCGTGAGCGTGGGCTGGGCAACCCCGAGACCCCCGAGTTCGACTTTGAGCTTGACGGCCGGTTGTACCGCGGACAGGGCTTTAGCGAGGGCATAGTCTATGCCGAGGTCGGCCGGTGGGACGAGGTCAGGGTCAAGTCCTGGTGATGTCCGAGGAGAGGCGACATGGTAGAGTATCGGGACTGGTATCGTACGCAGTACTGGTCCGAGCGGGAGGGGCAGCCCATACGCTACATCGTCATCCACGATACGGAGGGGCCCCGCGACGCGGCGCTTAGCTGGTGGAGCAGCCCGAACAACCCCTACAAGTCGAGCGCGCACGACCTGATCGACGCGTCGGGCGTCGTCTGGCGCTGCGTACCCTACGACAAAGCGGCCCATCACGTCGGTGGCAGCCACATTCCCGGCTTCAATCAGCTGGATCCCAAGACCGGCCGCTACGAGCCGAACGCCAACCTGATCACCATTGGCATCGAGCTGGAGTATCCCGCTGCTCCAGCGTCGCCGCCCTGGCCGCAGGCGCAGATAGACGCCGCCGTTGAGCACGTGCGGGAACTGGTGCGCACCTACCAGATTCCAAGGGCCAACGTGCTGCGGCACATGGACATCGATCCCAAGAATCGCAACGACCCACGGAACCTGGATTGGGAGGGCTTTCTCAACCGGGTCTTCCCCGTCGTCGAGCAGGAGCTGGAGCGAGCCTTGCGCCACTCGGCCTGGAACGCCGGCGGTATCCCTTACAACCCGGAGGCCGCCTTTGCCAGCTATGCGCGCGAGCGCGGCCTCGGGAACCCCGAGACTCCCGAGTTCGACTTTACCTTCGACGGGCAGGCGTATCGGGGGCAGGGCTTTAGCAAGGCGATCATCTACGCGCGGGCCGGGCAGTGGGATCAGATCAAGGAGGTGCCCTGGTAGTGGCAGTGCCGCAGGGCGGGCGGCAGCGGGTTGTCGTAGCCCTCAGCGGCGGCGTCGATAGCGCCGTTGCCTGTGCCCTCCTGGTCGAGCAAGGGTACGAGGCCATCGGCCTGATGATGCGGCTGTGGGCTGAGAGCGCAACCGACCGATCGGCCCTCAACCGCTGCTGCTCCCTCGAGGCGATTGACGACGCCCGGGGGGTCTGCCAGCACCTCGGCATACCCTTCTATGTGGTCAACTATGAGTTGCCTTTCCTCGAGCGCGTCGTCGGGCCGTTCGTTGCGGATTATACCTCGGGCCGCACCCCGAACCCCTGCCTGGCCTGTAACCGATACCTGAAGTTCGGCACGCTGCTCGAGCGCGCATGGGCGCTCGACGCGCGCTACCTGGCCACCGGCCACTATGCGCGTGTACAGCAGAGCGACGGGACCCTTCAGCTCCTGAGGGCTCGGGATCGGGATAAGGACCAGTCCTACGCCCTCTACATGCTGGGGCAGCGCGAGCTGTACCACGCGCTGTTCCCGGTCGGCGACCTGACCAAGGATGAGGTCCGCGAGCTGGCCCGCCGGCTCCATCTCCCGGTTGCCGACAAGCCGGAGAGTCAGGAGATCTGCTTCATACCGGATAACGACTACCGGCGCTTCCTCATGGAGCGCATCCCGGAGGCTTTTCGCCCGGGTCCGATTGTTGACCGGGCCGGCCGCGTCCTTGGCGAGCATCAGGGTCTGCCGTGCTATACCGTCGGGCAGCGCAAGGGGCTCGGAATCGCCGCGCCCGAGCCGCTCTACGTCGTGGAGATCGACGTGGCCCGCAATGCGCTCGTGGTTGGGCCGGAGAGAGAGCTCGGCCGCCCGGCGCTGTTGGCGGAAGAGGTCAGCTGGGTTTCCGGGATGGCCCCGGAGTGGCCGGTCGAGGCGACGGTTCGCATCCGGCTGCACGGGAAAGAGACGCCGGCAACGGTGACCCCGCTGCCCGGTCGGCAGGCGCACGTGGCCTTCAGTCGCCCCCAGCGCGACATCACGCCCGGGCAGGCTGCGGTGTTCTATAGTGGTGAGATAGTGCTGGGCGGTGGCGTGATTGCCCGTGCCCTGGACGACACGGTCTCAGAGTGATCCTCGCGTCGCCGCATCGCCAGGTATCCGGGGGCGCGCGTCACGGAGAGAGTGCCTTGTCGCTGCCTGCAATTGTCCTGTCACTGGTTTTTGCCAGCCTCTACGCGGGGCTCTTCCACTTTGCCTTCGCAAGGCGCGCCGCGGAGATCGGCCGCTACTGGCTCGCCTCCGTGATCGGGTTCTTGCTTGGCGCCGTCATCGGCCTCTTTGTGCCCTGGCAGCCTCTCGTCGTCGGCGAGGTCCACCTCCTCGAGGCGACGCTTGTCTCGATGGCTGCGCTCTTTCTCGCCCGATGGCTGGGGGGCGGCCAGC
>JAIMBM010000039.1 GCA_023511475.1 Anaerolineae bacterium | reverse complement strand
GAACTCGGCCGTGGCTGCCGCGGAAGTGAGGATGCGGCTGGCCGGCACCCTGATGCCCATGGCCGCCAGGCGCCTCTCGTAGGCAGCGGCGTCGAGCGTCGAGTTGTTGGTGAGGAGCACGAAGGGGAAGGACCGGTCGGTGAGCCACGAGAGGAACTCGGCAGCTCCTGGCACGGCCGTGTTTCCTCTGTACAGCACGCCGTCCATGTCGATGATGATAGCCCGCAAGTCGCGCAGAGTGGTCATAGTCGGTTCCTGCCATCCTCCAGTCGTCTGAGCCGCTCGAGGTCCTCCGGCGTATCGACATCCTCAAAGGGAAGGCCGTTGTCGAACTGCACGAGCTCGGCTCGGGTCGCGTATCGGTCCCTGACCTGCCGCCCGCCCACTTCGCCCTGCAGGGCGCTCAGCTCGGGAAAAAGCTCGCGGGAGAAGAGTGCCGGAGAGCGTGGTTGGCCGCGACAGAGCGGCACGATCAGCGGCGCTCCCGTCAGGGCCTGCCTCGAAAGCAGCGCATCCAGCTCGCTCGCCCCGAGAAGCGGCTGGTCAACATTGACAAAGGCCACGGCCGCTGCCCTATCGACCACGGTCCTGAGGCCTGTGCGGATTGAGCTGGCCACACCCTCCTCCCACCCCCCGTTGACGACGCATTGCAGGTGCGGCGAGGCGACCGTCGAGAGAAGGGGGGTCAGCCGCTCGGCGCCGCATCCGAGCACGACGACGACCTCCGTCGCCAGGGAGGAGAGGGCTGCCGTCACGGCTCGCGTGAGCAGGGTCCCGCCCTGCCACTGCTCGGCCTGCTTGAGGCGGCCGAAGCGGCGGCTTTCGCCCGCTGCCAGCACGACTATAGCACTGGGCTGCCAGCACTCGCAGGCCTGCGGGGACGCGAGCATGGCGCCAACGACAACGCGCGAGATCCGACCGCGAGCTCGCAGGACCGCCGCAGCAACCCTCCTGCCGGCGGCGCGGCACTCGGGTGTGTCGGCCTGATTGCATAGAGGTACCACGCGTGCCGTCGGCGGCACGTTCCGCAGGCCGCCCTCGGAATGCAGCAACAGACGGACCAGCGCATCCTCCGTGACCAGCGCACCCGGCTCAAGCTCGAGCAGCCTCGCAAGCACCTCGAGCCTGTGCGCGACCCCGGCCGTCAGCGGCTGCCCGACCGCCGCGAGGCCGATTACCGGCACGACCAGGGTGGCACAGGGAGGGATGGCCGGCTCGTGCGGGGCCGGCGCCTTCAGCCAGCGTCCGCGTGCCCCGTCCGCCTCGACCAGCGCATAGTCGGCGAGCCCGGCGAGTGGCTCAACGTCCCCGGTCGACAGGCCGATCAGCCGCCGGTCGGGGCCTTCCTCTGCCACGACGAAGGCCCGGCCCTCACGCTGCAGGGCGCGGGCTACAGCCTGCAACCGCGCTTCGCGTGCCCTGCTGACGATGAGCGGCCAGCCTGCCCCGGGGGGCGGCGGCCACATGTGGGTGGTTGTGGTGGCGATGACTGTGTGCCCTTCGCGCCAGAGCTCGTCGGCCAGGCGGTAGAGGGCAGCCGTCTTCCCCCCCGCACCCACAAAGGCCACAGTCTCGCGGGTGCCGATACCCAGGCACTGCGCCAGCCTCACCTCAGCCCTCCGGGCAGCGGGTGCGAGTCAGGACGTCCGGGCCGCCCGCGGTGTCGCGCGCCTCTGCGAAGCGGGCAGGGGTAGCGGGTTGTGGGGCTGGCGTGGCGTTCGCGTTCAGCATGGTGGCCTTCTCGGGGGCAGACCTCGTGTGGCGCCCCGCGGGCGCGGATTATACCATGCCGAAGGGACACAGGGCAACCCGAGGTCGACCGCAACGCTGGCGAGCGGCGTGCCCGACCTGACCGCGGCGGACGCTACGGTCCATCCGTCCGATCCAAGAGGCTAGGGGATGAGCTCCTCTACGGCGAGCAGCCGGAGGCCTGTCCGCTCCCGCAGCAGGGCGTAGGCAGAGCGCAGATGATGGCTGCTCTGAGCCATCAGCTGAATCGCCTCCGGCCGCATGCCGAGGGCCTCGGGCCCCACCCGGAACGAGAGCCAGATGGAAAAGACCCGCTTGGCCGCTGCAGCCGCCTCGAAGAACGCCAGGTCCTCCGCGCGGCACCCGGCCAGGTGCTCGTACCTGGCGAGGACATAGTCCCGCGCCTCGTGGCCGAGGCTTCCCTCGGTGAGGAGGAGAGTCCAGGCGAGGTCGAATCGAGGGTCCGTCACGCCGGCCTGGGTCCAGTCAATCACAAAGGCGGCGCCGTCGGATCTCAGGAGGATGTTCCAGGGATGGAAGTCGAGGTGAGTGACCGCAGGGCGCACGCTACGGACATTGGCAGCCTGAGTGCAGAGCCAGTCCAGCACTGGAACGGCCTCGGTGGCTCCGAAACGGTCAATGAAGGCTCGGGCCTCCTCAAGCCAGCGACTGACGCAGCCCTCAGGCCGGAAGCTGTCCGGGTCGGAGACGAACGGCCGCCAGTCGAGGCTATGCAGGTCCACGAAGAGTCGACAGAAGCGGCCGAGGAGGCGCTCCTGCTCCTCTTGAAGGCTCGTGGCAATGACCTGTCCGAGCAGGCGCCCCTCGATCCGCTCCATGATGACGATCGGCCTGCCTGCGTCGTCCCTATCCAGGCAAAAGACCTGGGGTACCGGGTACCCCTGCCGATAGAGCTGGCGCATGGCCGCGAACTCTCTGGCAGCCTTGGCGGGGCCGCCCTCGCCGGGGTAGATGCGCAGGGCCAGGCCATCGCAGCGGGGCGCGCCATCCTCGCGGCTCTCCAGATCGAAGGACCAGACCTCGCACTCCCATCCGTCGCTGATGGGCTTGAGGTCTGAGATCACCATCTCGGCACGGCCGCCAAAGGCACGCCGACAGGCCTGCAGCAGGAATCCGGGAAGCTGTTCATCCGACGTCATGGATCATCCTCGCGGCCGGATCTGGACGAAGCGGCCATCCTGAACCTGGAAGATGTAGATCGTCTGCTGGCGCAGATCGCCCTTCTCGTCGTAGGAGATGGGGCCGACGAGGGAAACGAAGGAGAGCGTGCGGATGGCGTCTGCCACCTTGCGACCGTCGAGGCTCTTGGCGCGCCTGACGCCCTCCGCCAGCACCGACATGGCCGTATACCCGGCCACGCTGTAGGTGCCAGGGTTACGGGCCTCGACTTTCTGGTACTCCTTCCACCACTTCTCATCCACGACGGCAGCCGAGTCGGGGGTGACGCCGGAGACGTAGGCGCCTTCGGCGGCGGCGCCCGAGCCATCGATGAACTCGTAGAGGAAGCAGCCGTCGGAGGCCATGAACGGCGCCTTCAGCCCCGCCTCGCGCAGCTCGGGCAGGAGGACATAGCCCTCCGTCTCATACCCAGCGAGGAAGATGGCGTCCGGGTCGAGAGCGACGAGCCGGTCCACGGCGGGCCTGTGGCTGGCCGCAGCCTCTTCGATCTCGATCTCGGCGGCGGGCTCCAGCCCGAGCGCCTTGAGGGCCGTCCGCATCTCCTCTCGGAGGCCGCGGCCGTAGCCGTTGTTGGCGTACACAATGGCGATACGCCTCGCGCCAAGCTCGTGTACGATAAAGTCCGCCGCCGCGGGGGCCTGTGCGGCATCGGTCGCATTGACCCGGAAAAAGTTGCGGTACCCCCTGGCGGTGAGCGACACATCGGTCGCCGTCGGGGTGATCACTACGATTGGCAGGTCTTTGTAGACCTCCATGGCGGCCGCCGTCTGATCGCTGTTGTAGTGTCCGATGACCCCCAGCACCGGCTCTCGCCCCACGGCCGACGCGACCTCGGCGGCGATGCGGGCGGCCACCCCGGTATCGGCCTCATCGTCCAGCTCGACGACGCGGATGCGTCGGCCCAGCAGGCCGCCGGTGCGGTTCAGCCGCTCTGCCATCAGCCGCACGCCACCGACGACGGTCTGCCCGCCCTCCGCCTGCCAGCCCGACAGTGGGGCAGCTACGTAGACGATGACCTCGCCCTGCAGGCGTGGGCCGCAGGAGAGCAGGCTGGACATAACCAGGACCAAACCCAACAGGCAACTCAGTCTGCGCATGCGGAACACTCCTCCGAGGCTATTCCGGACGCGACCGGTACACATCGTTGATGGCCGAGAGGAGATCGCTGAGGCCGGAGACCTGCTCGCGGATGCTCTCGGCGATCCGCCGCGAGCGGGCAGAATCCATGTCGCTGGCTCCTACCAGCAAGAGTTGGGAGTAGACGGTCGCAAGGGCGGTCAGTGTCGCTTCGAGCTGGATCTCGGCCCGCTCCATGGTGTTCTGCAGCCGCTCGAGGTTCTCCTGCTGCAGGCGCTTGCCGCGGATCGCCTCCTCGATCTCGGAGCGGACCGCTGCGTCTTCCTCTTGTGCCAGCCGCCTCTGCAGGTGCAGCAGGTCGGCCTGTACCCTGCTGCGGTCGTCCCTGATCAGGCTATCATGCTCGTAGGCGTCTAGCCTTCGGGCGAGGCTAAAGATGTTGCCGATCCACTCGTTGATCCCCCCGGCCGTATCGTGCAGGTGCTCGCGCAGAGGGCCGCTGCGGACCTCTGCCAGCGCCTCGGCGATGCGCTGCCGGTACTCGAGGGCGCGCTCGACCTGGGCGCGAAGTGGAGCTGAGCGTACCTCAGAGGGGTTGCACTTTTGGCGGAGCATGTCGGCAACCACCTGCCGGCTGGTTGCCGCGTCGCTCAGGCTGGAGAAGATAATCAGCGTCTCGCCGATCACCCCAAGGAGCAGCCAGTACCACCAGCGCCACCAGTAGAAGGGCGTCGGATAGAGGAAAACGAGCACGATGGTCAGCGCGATGGTCAACGCGCTCTCCAGTCGGAAGAAGGCGTGGCTGAGCATCGCACCGAGTGCACGGCTCCTGAGCTCTCTGTCGAATCCCATTCCCGCCACGTGCCCTCCTCAGTCGAGCATCCGGCCGCCGGGGCGCCAGCAACCTAGAAGTAGGTCGAGAGTATCTGATACAGGCGCCGAATGGTCTCCAGGTCGCTCTTCCAGGCCTGGCCTCCGGCAGCCTCAGCGATGCGCTCGAGCGTCTTCATATCGGCGTCCTTGCCGTAGGCGACACAGAATATGACTATCGGCGGCCCCTGCTCGTTGCCGAGCCTGATCTGCCCCAGCAGCTGGCCAAGGCCGATGCGAGAGTTGTTCTCCTGCCCGTCGGTCATGACGACGATGGCGTTGATGCGCTCGCGGTCGTTCAGCGTCTGCAGCCTTGTGTAGGCCAGGCTGACGGCGTCGAGAAGGGCGGTCTGGCCATCCGCATAGAGTGATCGGATCTCGCCCTGCAGGTCCTGCCGGTTCTCGCCCAGCTCCCCGAGAGGCACCTGCACGTGTGCGGAGCTGGAAAAGCGGATCAGGCCGACGCGCTCGGCATCGCCACGGATCTCGTGGAGGAAGACCTCCAGTGCTTCCTGGGCGTCCGTGAGCTTGGCTCCCGCCATACTGCCAGAGGTGTCGACGACGAGGTAGATGTTGGCGCGCCGCTTGGTGTACCACCACACATCGCGCACGACCTCGAGCACCCCTGTCCCCGGTATCTGCAGCGCAGTCCGTGGCTGCAGAGGATCAACCCCGTTCTCAGCCCGGAACGGGGAGTCCGGTCCGCTGAGGGATAGGCTCATGTCGACCGGGCGGTATCCCGCCTGCAGGATTTGCTTCTGTGCCTCGCCTGATAGCAGGTAGTCGCGAAAGGCTGCGTAGGCAAGGCGCTGCTCGCTCGTGAGGTCTGGCTGCTCGAGCAGGGCGAGGGGGTGGTCCTCCCACAGCGATCCCTCGACGGGATACACAGCTACCAGCCTGCCCTTGCCCTGCTGGTTGAAGTAGATGACGAGCTGCTCTTGCACGACGACGGCATCGAGATAGGACCGGCCACTCTGAAGCATCTGCTGGACCAGGGCCAGCTCGCCCTCGCCATAGTGACGGACGGTCTTCTCAAGGGCGCCGACATAGTCGAGGGCGCTTTGAGCGAGGACGTCCTCGCGGGTCAGGCCGCGGCTCTTGCCGGCCGCGGCGTAGAACTCGGCCAGGGTGGCGAGCAGGCCACTGGCCGAACTGGTCGCGGGATGGCTCCACTTGAACCCTGGGTCGCTCTGGGCTCTGGCGAGAAGGTCGCTCCAGCCGAGGGGCCTGTCCGGGTGGCCCATGGAGCGGGCGACGTCCTCCCACATGGCGATGACCACGGGGCTCACCGCGTAACGGGTCACCTCACCCACGAGGGAGGCGCCCTGCCCGAGGGAGGAGGACCCTGCCTGCTCCCGTTCCTGATGTGCGAGGTCCAGTTGGGTGAGCCAGATGGAGGAGTCGGGCGAGATCGCCTGGAATCGCCCCTCGAGGGCCGCCTCGATCATCAGGTCGGGTTCCAGCCGGGAGGCCCGGACCTGCACGGGCCGTCCGCTGTGCAACCGTGGCCGCGACGCCTGAAAGCTGCGTACCAGTGCTGTGAAGAGCTGCTCCTTCTCGGGTGAGTAGGCGATCTCCAGCACCACCGGCTCGTGGCGTGCGCGCCAGCTCGATATGGCCTTTGGCAGCACGGCGCAGGCGCACGCCGGAAGGGCCACGAGCAGGACCAGGGCTATCACCCACAGCCAGGGATACGAGCGCCGTGCCGGCCTTTGGGTGCTTCTGGGCATGGTCGGACTCCTTTCAGCGCTCGCTCACGTTGAGGTCGAACCAGCGCAACAGGGCCAGCAGCACCTCCCGATCCGGAGAGCGCATCGCCGTCGTTCGTGGTACCACAGTCATCACGCCCTGCTCCTGCCACCGGGTGAAGAGCGACTCGGGGCCGCCGATGGCGACCTCCGGGTTGGCCGGACGCAGGCCCTGCTGCTCGGCCAGGCGCTGCACTTCGGGGGTCAGCAGGTAGCGCTCAAAGTCGAGGGCCGCGTTCTTCTCCAGGGCGGTTGTTTCGTCGCCCATCCAGATCGTAAAGGGAAAGTCGAACCAGGTCAGGTACCTGGGATAGACGATCACGAGCGGGTCCGCCCAGCGGGTCTGGATGCCGGCCATGTTCTGGAGAAGGTCGCTCTCCAGAAGCTGGCCACCATCGCCCATCGAGTACCCAAAGAGGGCAAGGTTCTCGACCGAGTAGGCACCGAGGCTGGAAAAGTCGGTGACGGCACCCATGAGCTCTTTCAGCCAGGCCTGGAAGGCCGGGTCGGTAACGTCGGCAGTCTCGATATGGGTCTTGCCGTAGTACTCGCCGGCGGCCGCTACCATGGCCATCAGGCCGCCGACGTTCTTGTGGGGATTGGGCACGACGAGCTTGAAGTAACCCCAGTCCGCGCTGCCACCGAGCTCCGGCCAGCCTCCCTTCGCGGTCGCCGCATCGTGGATGGCGCGCCAGTCGATCTCGCCGTAGCGAGCGTGCAGCACGGAGGCGCGGCTCTGGTAGATTCCCCAGCAGAAGAGCGAGATGGCGATGGGGCGCGTGCGGTACTCCCCGCCGGTGAGGAACACATCGCGGCCGCGCTTTTCTTTGTACGTCGCGTTGACGAGCTCGACCAGGTAGCGGCTGTCGGGTATCCAGACGGTTGGGATAGGGGTCATCTCCTCCCGCTCCCAGCGGCCCATGGCCGTGAGGCCATCCATCGGGGTCACGCTGACACGGACCGGATGCCCCTCAAGGGTGTGGCCCTCCCGGTTGTACTGCTCCGCTGCCTGGCGGACGAACGCCTCGACAGGAAGCGCGCAGACGATGCGAACCTCGATCTCTGCCGGTGCCTGCACGATGGGCGAGCGCACGCCCATCTGCTGCATGACGAGCGAGGCGCCGACGACCGTCAAGGCCACGGCGATCACGAGGAAAAAGATCAGGCGGGTTCGATTCATGCGCCACCCCCTCCGGGCGGACGTGGAAGGCCGGTGCTGTCTGGCCGCTCGCGGGTTACCGGCCCATCAACGGACGCTCTTGCGCTCTGCTTCGGCTGCGGGCGCGACGGTGCGCGGGCCACGGGTGCCGCGCACAGGCAATCGCAGGCACCAGCCCGGGGGGCCTGTGCCGCCTGCCAGCGATCCAGGCCCCCGGACCGTGCGCCGCGGCCCCTCCAGATTGGCCCAGCTCAGTGGATCGGCATTGCGCATGCAGTGGGCCTGTACGGGACCTCGGGCGTCAGGAGGTCAGGCCGAGCCTCTTGCGACGCTCCTCGAGCTGCACCCTGATCGTGTGCTCCTCCAGCACCTCGGCCATCTGGTTGTCGAGGCGCGAGGCATCGATCTCGCCCTGGGCCGCGGCCTTGTCGAGTCGCTTCTGGATCTCCTCGCGCATGGCTGCGAGCCCGGCATCGGCGCTGGTAACACCGGAGACGCCCTCCACCACCTTGTGTGTCAGCTCTTTGGAGCGGGCCAGCTCGAGCTTGGCCTGAAGCTCGATCCGCTCCTGGCGGATCTCTGTGAGCTTGGCCTCGAGCTTGAGCTTGGCATCGAGCAGTTTCTGGTACTCGCGCTCCTGGGCCTCGCACTGCTCGCGGTAGCTGTCGGCCAGACGCTTGAAGGTGTTGTAGCGGCTCTGCGCGGCAACGGCGAGCTGTTCCTTGTTCTGCTGCAGGAAGAGGTCGATGTTGCGGTCCAGCTCATCGGCCTTGGCCTGATACTCCTCCTGCTTGCGCCGCAGGGTCTTGACCTCGCCGCCGACGGTGGCAGCGGCGTCCTCGAGGGCCTCGAGGTTGTCCTCGACGCGCCGGATATACTCGTCGATCACGGCCATGCTGTTAGCCTTGAGGGCCTGGGTGACCAGCCAGTTGACATTGGCCGAGATCAGAACGCCGACGCGCTCCAGTAGCGATGCCATCCTTCCACCTCCTGTAAGTGGCGTGCCCAAGGCGGGCAGCGAACCCCAGCCCTGCTGATGATGGGCTGCGGTGAAATCCCCTCGCACGTAGAATAGCACAGCTGAAAGGGGGCTTCCTGAAGTGTAGCTGACGGCAGGCTGACGGTGGACGCCCCGGCGGTTCACGGGCTGACCAGCCGGTAGCCCCGTCCGCGCACCGTCAGGAGATAGCGCGGCTGCGTAGGATCCCCCTCGATCTTCTGTCGCAGGCGACTCACCAGCTTTTCGATGCGCGCGTCATCGACTTCGTCGATGTACGACTGGCCCCAGACGGCCTCAACGACGGCGTACTTGTCGACGATCTGGTCCAGGTGCCCGTACAGCAGGAGGAGCAGGCGGTACTCGAGATCTGTGAGCGGCGGAAGCTGCCGCCCGTCGACCCAGACGTGTCCGGTCTGCACGTCTATGCGCACTCCCCGCTCCTCGGGCCGCAGCGCGATGCGCTGTCTTCGCACATAGGTTGCCAGCAGTCGGCAGAATGCCTCGGGGGGTGGGTCTGCACGGCGCAGCAGGTGCCGCTCGGCCAGGGACTGGAAGGTCGCCAGGTCCGCCGCGGCGTAGGCCTCGGGCTCGAGCAGTACCCTCCGCTCCTCGGGCGTGAGGTCCTGCCAGAGCTTGTCGCACTCGGCCTGGCAGGCAACGTCGGTATCGAGCTGCTCGCGGATCTGTATTACAGCCAGGGGTCGCTGGATGGATCGGGCCTCCTGGCGCAGGCGGCCCAGCGCGTAGCAGACTCCGGTGAGAAGGGCCGGATGGCCGCCGGATTCCTCGAGGATGAGGGGCACATCCCGGGGCTCGATGGGAAGGCCGTTGCACACGGCCAGATGGCCGACCAGCGCTGCAGCCGCGTCGGGAGACAGGGGGCCGAGGAAGTGCGTGCTGTGCCCGAAGAGCTCGCTGAACTCGTCGCTGCCGTGGCCCCTGCGGAGGGCTGTCAGGCGCCGTCGGGTAGCCGTAACGTAGGCGAGCTGGCCGGGGTAGCTATCCCGCAGGGCGCGCAGGTTCAGCAGCGCGCGGTCGATGCCGGCGCCCATGACCTCATCAAAGCCGTCAAGCACCAGCACAAGCCGCCTGCCGAGCCCTTGGGCCACCTCCGACAGGGCCTCGGTGAAGCCAAGGTGTGCGAGGAAGGGATTGCCCGTCTGCACGACGTCCTTGTAGCGCTGCTCGAGGCGGCTGGCGAGGGGGCTTTGGGCGAGCTCCGAGCCCACGCCGGCGCGCAGGCAGCGCAGGATCAGCTCGTAGAACCCCTGGTCAGTGAACTCGACCATGAGGTTGCAGTCGATGTAGACGCGGGCGGTCTCCGATGCTGCCGGGAGCGGCTCGCGGCACAGGGCCCGCAGCACGAACGACTTGCCGACGTTGCTCATGCCGACGAGCGAGAGGCAGTGTCCGTCTGCGCAGGCGGCGGCGATCGTCTCAACGCATGCCTGCCGCCCGCCCAGGGGCGGCAGCGGCGGCCAGGTCTCGCGATCGGCCATAGCCCTATGTCTCCTGCTGATCGGCGCCGCCGCTGGCCGGGCGCACGTCCCTGACGATGAGCCGGAGCCGGGGCTCGCCGTTCCAATGGTGAATCTCGAGATTGTAGGCCAGATCGACCTTCGGAGGGAGGCTGGCCAGTGCCTCTGCCTGGCGGAAGGCCATGGCGTCCCAGACGATGCGGCCGTCGCTCACGGTGAGTCGGAGGTGGCCCTGACCGACGACCCTGGCATCACGGACGAGGACGCCCCGGCTGACCAGAGTGGGCGTCGGATGACCCTGGCCGAAGGGGCGGAGCTGCGCCAGCGCGCGTGCCGCCTGCCAGTCGGCATGGGTGAGCGAGCACACCGCGTCCACGTCCAGAGTGGGAGCGAGGTCGAGGCCCTCGAGGCGCTTCCGGACGACCTCCAGCAGGCGCTGCTGAAAGGAGGGGAGGTTCGCGGACGCCAGCGAAAAGCCCGCCGCCATGGCGTGGCCCCCAAAGCGCTCGAGGAGGTGCGCGCACTCGCCAAGAGCCTGGGTGATGTTGAGCTCGGGGATGCTACGCGCCGACCCCCGGCAGTGCGAGTCCTCGACTTCGACGACCACCGAGGGGCGGTAAAAGGTCTCGGTGAGCCTGCTGGCAACCAGCCCCACGATGCCCTTATGAAAGTCGGGCGCGGCAACAAAGATGAGTGGCTCCTCCGGACCGATCTGCCAGCACTCGCGCGCCCTCTGGAAGAGCTCTTCTGTCAGGCGCTGGCGCTCTGAGTTGATCTCGTTCAGCTCTGCGGCCAGCTCAAGCGCGCGGTCCGGATCCGTCGTCGACAGCAACTCGTAGGCGCGCAGCGCGGTGTCGAGCCGGCCGGCTGCGTTCAGGCGCGGCCCGAGGCCGAAGGCAATCTCTTCGGCATCGACGTGCCCGGGTGCGAGGCCGGAGACCTCGAGGAGAGCGCGGATGCCGGGCCGGGGCGACGCATTGAGCCTGGCCAGCCCCTCGCGGACGAGGGTGCGGTTCTCGCCCACCAGCGGAGCCAGGTCGGCCACGGTGCCGAGCGCCACGAGGTCCAGCAGGGATTCTTCCTCAAGCTCCACGGGCCCGCCTCCGGGCTCGGGGACCCGCCGCGCGACGCGGAGCAAGGCCTGCGCTACACGATACGCAACGCCGACCCCTGCAAGGTCCGCAAAGGGGTAGCGCGACCCGGGCAGCTTGGGATTGACCAGGGCGTTGGCCTCGGGCAGGACTTCCGGGATGGAGTGATGGTCGGTGATCAGCATATCCAGCCCGATCGAGCGCCCGTAGGCGACCTCATCGACGGACCGCACGCCGCAGTCGACCGTCAGAACCACGCGCACGCCCTGCTTGCGGAGCTGTGCCAACGCCTGGCGATTCAGGCCGTACTCCTCGGTCATGCGGTGGGGGATGTAGGGGCGTGCCTGCGCGCCGAGGGCCTGCAACGTGGTGATCAGCACGACGAGGCCGGTGATACCATCGGCGTCATAGTCGCCGTAGACGGCGATCTCCTCCCGCTGACGGATCGCCTGCCGCAGGCGCGCTACCAGCGCACTCATTTGCGGGAGGTCGAAGGGGTTTGCGCGGTCCGACCCCCCGGCGAGATAGCTGCGGACGGCTTCGGGCGTGGTGAAGCCACGGGCAAAGAGCACCTGGCGAACCAGGGGATTGACCTCGGGCAGGGCGTCGTGAAAGCTGGCTGGCGCCTGCTGTGGCAGCCGCCAGCGCTTGCTCGGGATTGGCACCACCGCTCCTTCGCCGCCAGTCATGTCACGGTAGGGTTGGCGTTCGGGGTAGCCATGCTACGCAGGGGCGGAACGCGGCTATTATATGGCAGTGCCCCCTTGGCTGCAAGCAAGTGGTCTATCTGGGGAGTAGTCCAGCCTGGGGGCAGGCTTGTGTGGGTTGCTGCTGGCGTAAAGCCCCACCCCCGAACCCTCCCCCGGGGGGGCACGCCGTGCCCGCTCGGGGGAGGGGCCACTCCTGATCTGTGTCTCGGGCGCCGGGGGCGCGGGGGGGCGCCCGGGGCCCCCGCCCCCCCGGTATGTGTTGCCCCCCCCCCCGGGGGG
>JAIMBM010000389.1 GCA_023511475.1 Anaerolineae bacterium | reverse complement strand
GGGAATGCCCCGGGGTGGGGGCAGAGACCGCACGAGGAGCGCCACACCACCCTTCAGGAGCGCCGGAGCAAGTGATAGAAAACGAGGACCTGAAAAGGCCAAACTCCAGCCCGGCCCTCGCTTCCTGCGCCGCCTCAGCGGCGGGGAAGGGGCGTTGTTTCCTACGGAGTACAGACAACCCTGCCCCGAAGGTGAACTACACCCAGGGAATCAATGCGTTGACAAAAGTCATGTGCCATTGTAGTATGAGCCACTGGATGCTCACGCGGGGTAGGGGCGTGAAGCCGCCAGCATCCGAGCCAAGTAACCGGGGGTGTCATGACAGGGGAGCGGAGCTTCGGTCGCCTTGTCCGCGACGCGTTGGCCCACCTCTACGATTTCCCGTACCTGCAGAACTGCCCGCTCCTTCGGGAGTTCGACCCGACGAACGCACTACGGCCGGAGGAGCGGATGCTGCTCGTCCGCACAAGAATTCTCGAAGCGATCGAGCAGATGAACACAGGATCGGCCCACCCGGGTGGTTCCCGTCAGGCGTTGGCCTATAATGCCCTCAACCTCCACTATGTGGAAGGCTTGAGTGTACAAGAGGTGGCCAAGGAGATGGCACTCTCGGAGCGACAGGTGTACCGCGAGCTGCGCCGGGCTGAGGGCATCCTTGCTGGTGTGCTCTGGTCGCAGCTGCGCACATCAGCGTCGGCGGCCCCCTCCGAGGCCCAGCTCAGCCGCAGCGAGCTCGTCCTCCGCGAGGCGGCGCGGCTGCAGGATCAGGAGACCGAGCTGGACCCACTGTCGCTTCTCCGCGGAGTGGCAGCCGTTGTACAGCCCCTTGCCAGCCAGCGCCAGGTCCATCTGCAATGTACGGCCACACCCCAGCTGCGTGGCGTGCGAGTGAATCGCGACATTGCTCGCCAGGCCCTCGTCAGCATGCTCAGCACCGTCGTGCGCCGTTCCCGGCCGGGGTCCGAGGTGGCAGTAGCAGCGGAGCCTGACCGCCGCGGTATTCTCATACGCATCGCCTTTGCTCCCGCCGGCAAATCAGCGGCCAGCGACCCGATCCCTGAGGCCACCCTGAGGCTCATTGAGCGCTGTGGCGGATGCTGTGCCATCGTGCGGCAGCCGGACGGCACGGTTGCGGCTGAGATCGCGCTGGAAGAGCATAGGGCCAGCACCGTACTCGTGGTCGACGACCATGTGGGACTTGCGGCGCTATTCCAACGGTACCTCGTGGGTGAGCCCTACAGAGTGCTGGCAGCACGAGATGGCCAGGAGGGGCTCAGTCTCGCCCGGTCGGCGAGACCGGACGTCATTGTCCTGGACGTGATGATGCCCCGCTGCGACGGCTGGGAGATCCTGCAACAGCTGCGAGCCGACGACGACCTCAAGAGCATCCCGATCATCGTCTGCAGCGTTCTCGATGATCCGGACCTGGCACAGGCACTGGGCGCCACCGCTTTCCTCGCCAAGCCCGTCAGCCGAGATCAGCTGCTGGAAGCGCTGGCGCGTTGTCTCCAGCAACAGAAGACTCGGATACGCTGAGCATCGTCTGCAGACACCTGACAACCTCCGCAGTGCCGAAGGCCTTGCGGCGATACACCGTTACAACGCTGCCTTGGCGCCTCAGAAGGTCCTGTGCATAGTCGACTGCGGTCAGAAGCAGCACACGGAGCGAGGACAGCAGGCCTTCGGAGCGGAGGCTGTCCAGCACGGCAAATCCATCCATCCCTGGCATGACGAGGTCGAGCAGAACGAGGTCGGGCCTCTTCGCGTGTATCTCTGCGAGCGCCTGGTCTCCCCGATAGGCCCGACGCACGACGTAGCCTCGGCCAGTGGCAGACAGGTATCGGCTCACCAGCACGACGAAGCTGGGGTCATCGTCGACGACGAGGACGTCGCGGATGCCATCGAGCTCCCGCAGACGATCGGCGAGTTCTTGATAGCCCAGGGGCTTGGACAGACAGCCCTGCACGCCGCTCTCGACGGCCAGCCAGTTCCGACTGGGGATCGAGCAGCTGAGCAGCAGGACCTCGGGCGGCAATAGAGCTCCAAGCTCTCTGAGCTCTCCGGACCGGTCCTGCCTGGCCGGTGGCACATTCACAACGACGGCTCGCGGCTGCTCCTGGGTCGAGATGCTCAGCGCCTGCCGCAGGTCCGCGGCCTGAGGAGTCGAAAACCTGGAAGAGCACGTGCGAGCATCGAGCCCACGTCGGGATCCGAGTCAACTATGACGACGACCGGCTCATAGGCCCTGGCCTCCGGTCGCACCGGGCGGCTCTCGATCATAGCCCGCAGCTCGGCCTCTCTGGAGAGGGGAAGTGTGAATGAAAAGGTGCTTCCCTTCCCAAGCTGGCTCTCGAGCCAGATACGACCGCCGTGCAGCTCGACGAAGCGTTTGGCGATCGCCAACCCCAGACCTGCTCCCCGGTGTGATCTTCTCAAGGACATGTCGACCTGGTGGAACTCGTCAAACACCCGTGCCTGCTCGTCGTCCGGGATACCTCGCCCGCTATCGGCGACGCTGATGATGATCTCTTTCTGCCTGACCTCGGCGGAGACAGTAATCGATCCGCATCCCACGCCTCATCGAACTGGGGTGTGACATTCTCGACGTAGTGCAGGTGTCTGCAAATGGCATGGACCTCGCAGGTCTGAAGCGCGACTTTGGTGATCGATTGACGTTCTGTGGCACGATGTGCGTGCAGACGCTGTTGACCGAGGGCACGCCCGACCTGATCCGGCGAGAGGTCGAAGCCAGGCTCGAGCTTTTCAGGGACGGGGGCCTCATCCTCGGTCCGACAAACACCATAGAGATCGGCACGCCGATCGAGAACATCCTGGCGATGTACGAGGCGGCAGGTTCCCTTGATTGCCGCCGCGGCGGATGGCAGAGCAGCGCCGAAAGCGAAGCCGGGCCCTCACAGTAGGTGGAGATGACAGCCATGAGTCCCATCCCGGTGGTCCTTGATACTGACATCGGGACCGACATCGATGACACCTGGGCGCTCGCGCTGATGCTCAGGTCGCCGGAAGTCGACCTCAAGCTGATCACAACGGCCACGGGCGACACGACCTACCGCGCCAGGATCGTCGCCAGATTGCTCGAGGCGGCGGGGCGCACCGATATCCCCATCGGGATCGGACTGCGGCAGAGCGAAGAGACCGGCCCACAGGAGCCGTGGGTTCGCGACTACGACCTGTCCTCCTATCCAGGCTGCATTCTGTCAGATGGTGTGGGTGCCCTCATCGACGCGATCGTGACGTCAGCGCAGCAGGTCACGCTTGTGGCCATCGGGCCTCTCACAAACATCGGTGCCGCCCTCGACCGAGAGCCTCTAATCGCAGAGCGCGCCCGTTTCGTGGGGATGCTTGGGGACCTTCGGCACGGCCTCGATAGCTCGATACTGCCAACGCCTGAGTACAACGTACGCTGCGACCCGAGTGCATGTCAGAGGGTATTCGAGGCCCCGTGGAGCATCACCATGGCTCCACTCGACACTTGCGCCCTCGTAACCCTTGCCGGGGACAAGTATGCTGCAGTGCGAGATTGTGCGGATCCTCTCACGCGGGCAGTAGTGGAGAACTATCGCATCTGGGGGCGCAGCTTCGCAGCCCCGGTAGAGGAACGCTCTTCTGTGCTCTATGATACCGTTGCCGTGTACCTGGCCTTTGCAGAGGACCTGCTTGCCATGGAGCGTCTGCGAGTGAGAGTCACCGACGACGGCCTGACCCTCATCGACAGCGCCGCCAGAGAGGTGAGCTGTGCCAGGGCCTGGAGGGATCTGTCGGCCTTCGAGGACCTTGTCGTCGCCAGGCTATCAGGGACCGCTCCACGAGCAGCAGGCGGATACGGCCGGTCCCGAAGCACCTTACGCTCTACAGAGGCTCAGACCGTCAGCCGGCGCAGCAGGCGGCGCACATCGTTGCGAGTGTAGATGCGGCCCGGATCGGCACGGTGGAGTCTCTCCTCGTCGCCCCGGGCACGGCCGTATGGCGGCGCCATGGCTCCTCTGTCCGGCAGCCTCTGCCTGGCGCCTTGCTTTCAATCCCCGGCAGCCGAGGGTACATCCAAGATGCGTCAATGCCTGGGCTGCAGCCGGGTGTCCTGCTGGGCAGCAGCCCGGCCCTACCCCAGGACGGGGATTTTGGGGGTTGGGGGGCCGCCCCCCCCACCGCCGCC
>JAIMBM010000388.1 GCA_023511475.1 Anaerolineae bacterium | reverse complement strand
CCCCCCCCCCCCCCCCCCCCTTTTTGAAAACCCCCCCCCCCCCCCCCCCCCCCCCCCCCCGCCGCCGCCCCGCACCCCCCCCCGCACACACCCCCCCCCCACCCGCCCCCCCTCCCCGCCCCGCCCCCCCACCCGCGCCCGCCCCCCCCCCCCCCCCCCAACCCCCCCTCCAACGATGGCCCCTCCCCCGAGGCAGTCACGGCACGGTCCCCGAGGAGCCCGGACGCGAAGGTTGCGTCCTTCCGCGGCTGTGGCCTATAATGGCCCCATCGGGCCTTACTCTGACAGATGGAGAGTCGGCGATGGCAACGGAGAATCAAGGCTGGCGGGATGCACTCCTCGCGGACCTGCGCACGCGGTACGAGCGGCGCTTTGCCCGCTCGCGACAGGCGCAGGAGCGCGCGTTACGCTACCTGATCGATGGCGGCAGCCATACGATGAGGCTGTTCGACCCGTTTCCTTTTCGTGCGGTCTCGGCGCAGGGCTCGCGCGTCCGCGACCTCGACGGCCATGAGATCATCGACTACTGGCAGGGACACTATGCCAACATCCTCGGCCACAACCCGGCGCCCATCACTCAGGCGCTGGCCGAAGCTCTTAGCGGTGGCCACGGCCTGCAAACCGGCATCGTGGAGGAGACTCAGACCGACCTGGCCGAGCTCTTGCTCTCCCGGACGGGCGACGAGCGCGTGCGGTTTACCACGGCGGGAAGCCTAGCGACGATGTACTGCACGATCCTGGCCCGGGCCTTTACCGGGCGCACCATGGTCATCAAGATTGCCGGGGGCTGGCACGGTGCGCAGCCCCTCGCGCTCCGTGGGACGCGCTATGGCCAGGCAGGCTTTGACGGCATGGATTCCCAGGGCCTGCCGGCGGAGAGCACGAGCGAGACGGTCGTAACCCGCTTCAACGATCTAGATGACCTGCATGCCGTGTTCAGACGTTACGGTGACCGGGCTGCCTGTTTCCTCATCGAGCCTTTCCTCGGCACGTCTGGCTTCATAGCGGCCCATCCGGAGTACCTGCGGACGGCGCGCGAGCTGACCTGGCGGCATGGTGCGCTGCTGATCTGCGATGAGATCATCTCCGGCTTTCGCTTCTGCGCCGCCGGCCTGCAAAAGCTCTACGGCGTGCAGGCAGACCTCTCGACCTATGGCAAGATCGTGGGCGGTGGTATGCCGGTCGCGGCGGTGACCGGCCGCGCGGACGTCCTCGCGCTGGCCGGCAAAGCGACGGGGCGGAAGGTCCTCTTCGAGGGGGGCACCTACTCGGCCCATCCGGCGTCCATGCTGGCGGGCAGGCTGATGCTGGAGCACCTGGTGCGCAACGAGTCGACCATCTACCCCCAGCTCGCCGCTGCAGGCGAGCGACTCCGTGCGGGAATCGAAAAGGTGTTTGCCGATCACGGGGTGCTCGCCCGCTGCACCGGACGGGGCAACGAGGTGCTGCCCGGAGGCTCTCTGATCCAGGTCCATTTCCCCTGCCGCGAGGACGCCGGGCTCGATTCCCCGGACCTGGTGTGGGACCCCCGTAACTGCGACGTGACGATGCGCGAGCAGGTCCTCAAGCTAGGGCTGCTCCTGCGGGATGTCAACGTCTCACACGGCCTCGGGGCGCTGTCGACCGCGCACAGCGAAGCGGACCTGTCGCAGACCCTCCAGGCGTTCGACTGGCTCGCAGGGGAGATCGCCCGGGCGCGAGGGTGCTGAGGCGCCTCTCGGGTCCGGGCGCGGCTCGCGGTCACGCCCCGCCGTGAACTGCTTTGAGCACCCGCAGGGCACGCAGGGTCAGCCAGCGGCTGGGTAGCCCCTTGACGTCGACGTCGGCGTGCATTCGGCCGTTGAAGCTGTTCTCCAGGACCCAGCGACCCTGCCCATCCTGCTTCTCCAGCACCAAGGGGAGCAGACGCCGATAGGCCGGGTGGCGGCCGTAGCCGGCCTCCGCCAGCGCATCGAGTGCCTCGAGCAGGTCGCTCTCGTAGAAGGAAGGGAAGCCGAACTTGAGCCAGTCGGTTTCCCAGCCGTTCTCGGTGGTGCCGGCGCCTGCGGAGGCAGCCTCATAGTCGAGCGAGAGCAAGAGGTCAGCTGCGCTCTCGATCACCTGCTGCGTGCCTGCGGGCCGCGCCTCCTCGGGGAGAGCCGCAAGGCCGCGTAGCGCCTTGACGGCACCCCACGCGCACGTCTGTCCATCGGAGTGCTCGCAGGTCCAGAGTGGATCGCGTCCGGCCAGCTCGATGAGGCGCTCGGCGGCATGGCTGGCCGCCTCGCCGGCTCCCAGCCCCAGACGCCCGAGGTACCGCAGGGTGTTGCCACTGTAGCACCACAGGACGTTGCCCTGGGCGACCGCGTCCTCGGCGCCGATCTCGGCGATGGCGCCGGCCATCCGCTGGAGACCCAGCTGGACCGCCGGGTGCCCGGCGTCGAGGCCGAGCTCGGCCAGCAGGATCATCTGCCAGTGCGTGGCCCGATACTTGGGCCGGTAGGTGCTTTCTGGCTCGGCCCAGTAGCCCTCCGGATGCTGGGCGCCGAGGATGTCGGAGACGATGGGGGATCCGGCGATTCCAGCCCGCGCTTCCCGCACCTCGGGGTCATCTGCGGGGCGGTCGAGGAGGTCCACGAGGACCCGGTAGCGCAGCGCGGCGTCATCGCTGGCCAAGAGCCAGGGGAGCGGGTCGCCGTTGAGCCTGGAGATCCAGTCGGGTGCCATGGGCTTGTTGCCCTCCTATGGTGGTGGCCGGGCGCTGAGGGAGCGACCTCTCCGGCCGGGGCCATCCGCCGCCAGACCTCGGGTCCGACGCCTCAGGCGGTGTATCTGCGGCCCTCGTCGAGCATGGCCAGATAGTTCTCCAGCGGGATATAGTTGGCGACGGTGTTGCCACTCCCGAGGCAGTATCCCCCTCCGGGCATGCAGGCATCCAGCGTCTCGCGGACGCGCTGTCGGACCTGGTCCGGGGTGCCGCGGGCGAGGAGGTCCATGTCGATGCCGCCGAGGAGCGCGACGCGGTCCCCCCATCGCTTCTTGGCGACCGTCACCGGCTCGATGGCATCCTCGAAGGAGTGCCGGCCATCGATCTGGACCTGCTCGATGAGGGCAGGCATGACCTCGGTAAGGTTGCCGCAGGCATGCAGGAGATAGAGCTTGCCGTGCTCGTGGGCCAGGCGGGCGCTGCGCGCGTGCCAGGGAAAGCTCTTCTCGATCAGGATGCGCGCCGGGATCATGGTGCTCGTCTTGTACCCCATGTCGTCGCCGCCGAAGAGGATGCGGACGCGGCTGAACTGCACCAGGATGCTGGCCGCCTCGGTGTGGAGCGCGCCGATGCGCTGGAACATGGCGTCGACCAGATCGGGCTGGTCGTAGAGGGCATAGCACAGCCCCTGATAGCTCATCAGCCAGGTGACCTCTTCAAAGATAGAGTGGCACCCGGCATAGACCCCCATGTCATCGGGCAGGTTCTTCTCCAGCCACTCCAGATGGCTGAGGTCATAGCTCTCCGACCGGGGCCAGGGATATCGCTCAAAGTCTTCCCAAGAGGTGATCACACCGCGGGTCTCGTCGGCCCATGTGCGCCCGGACTGCCTTGCCAGGCCGGCCGTGTCGTCGGCGATGTTCAGGTTATCGCGCGGGAAGACGAAGCCGATGATTCCCGCGGGGATGGCATCGTAGCCCAGAAAGCGGTAGAGGGCGATCCGGCGCTGCAGCTCAAAGTAGGGGTCGGCCGGGTCCAGCCCCTGCAGGAGATCATAGCGCGCAATGATGGCGTCCTCGACCTCGCGGTCGAGAAAGAGCTCCATGTAGTAGGTGCGCTCTGGGGTCCCCTCGCGGCGGAGGTTCCGTATGAGGCCTTCGATGTCCGGCTTGATAGGGATATCCAGCATGGTGACCTTCCTGTGTTGTCAAGAGGACACGGATGCAATCGACGCTCCGCCCCATTATAGCACTGATCGTGCAGGATGATACAAAGGCATTGCCCATGGGGGGTATGGTTCAGCCTGGGGGCAGGCTCATTGGTGCTGCTGCCAGGGCCCTACCCCCGTGGCCCCCTCCCCAGGCGGACTTCAGGGGCGGACAGTCCCATCCGCCCGATGACCCCGGGAGCATCGCCAGTTGAGCCGCCCCCACCCCTAACCCCGCCCCCGCCGCGGCGGGGGCGGGGAATCCAAATAAATGGGGGTGTCC
>JAIMBM010000387.1 GCA_023511475.1 Anaerolineae bacterium | reverse complement strand
CTCTGAACGGGGGCCAAAGTGTGGAACCCACACGTGCCGCTCGTCCCGAAATGCGCCGACGATTGTGGGATATACCCTGCAGCTGTGCAGGGTTTGACTAATCCCGTCAAGTCGGGTAGAATGAGGTTTCGAGTGGCCGCCGGATGCCACTCTTCCTGGATGTGCCATGTTTGAGAACCTGAGTGAAAAGCTGCAGGCGACCTTCAGCAAGCTTGCGCGCAAGGGCCGCCTGTCGGAAAGCGATGTAGACGCGGGGCTGCGCGAGGTCCGTCTTGCACTGCTGGAGGCGGACGTCAACTACCGCGTCGTCAAAGACTTTATAGCCAGGGTACGCGAGCGTGCCATCGGCGCCGAGGTGGCAAAGAGCCTCACGCCGGCTCAGCAGATGGTCAAGATCGTCCATGAAGAGCTGATCGCCCTGCTGGGCCAGCCGGCAAAGCTGAACCTTTCCGGGCAGGCGCCTCATGTCATCATGCTTGTGGGCCTCCAGGGCTCGGGCAAGACGACGATGGCCGCCAAGCTGGCCCTCTACCTGCGCCGCGATGGCCACAAGCCGCTCCTGGTTGCGGCGGACCCCTACCGGCCAGCCGCCATCACACAGCTCGAGGTGCTCGGTCGGCAGCTTGGCATTCCAGTGCACGCCGAGGACGTGCGGACGAGGCCCGAGGAAGTCGCCGCGCGCGCCGTCAAGATGGCCGCCGGCGGTGCCTACAGCGTCGTTATACTGGATACGGCCGGGCGCCTGCAGATCGACGACGAGATGATGGGCGAGCTCGAGCGAATCAGCCGGCTCGTGCATCCCCGTGAGGTTCTGCTCGTTGCCGATGCCATGACCGGGCAGGAGGCGGTGCGCGTCGCCGAAGGGTTTCACGCTCGCCTGGGCCTGACCGGCCTGATCCTCACCAAGATCGATGGGGACGCCCGCGGCGGCGCCGCCCTCTCGATACGGAGTGTCACGGGGGTCCCGATCAAGTTCCTCGGTGTTGGTGAAAAGACCGACGCCCTGGAGCCTTTCCATCCGGACCGGCTGGCGTCGCGCATCCTGGGCATGGGCGACGTCCTGACCCTGATCGAGAAGGCCGAGGCCCTCTTCGATGAGGAGCAGGCGCGCAAGATGGAGAAAAAGCTCCGCGAGGCGAGCTTTGATCTGGAAGACTTTCGCCAGCAACTGCGCGAGGTCAGGAAGATGGGGCCGCTGCAGCAGGTGCTGGAGATGATCCCTGGCTTCAGCCAGGTCAGCCGCCAGCTTCCGGCCGATCTTCCCGAGAAGCAACTGAAGCGTATCGAGGCTATCATCGACTCAATGACGCCAGCCGAGCGCCGCGACCCGCAGATCCTCAACGGCAGTCGCAAGCGGCGCATCGCCATGGGCAGCGGCACGTCGGTGCAGGAGGTCAATCAGCTGCTGCACCAGTTCCGCGATATGCAGCGTCTCATGAAGCAGTTCTCAAGCGGCCGAGGGCGGGGTCTATTCTCCTTCTTCCAGTAGGCCGCGTAGCAGGCTTGAAGCCGACAGGAGGTCTTTTTACAGGATGGTCAAGATCCGCCTGCGTCGTGTGGGCGCCAAGAAGCAACCGTCGTACCGAATCGTGGTCGCCGACTCCCGCTCGCCGCGAGACGGGAGATTTCTGGAGACGATCGGCCACTACAATCCGCGGACCGAGCCTCCGACTGTTCACATCGACGAGGAACGCGCCCTGCACTGGCTGCGCCAGGGCGCCCAGCCTACCGAGGTCGTCGCCAAGATGCTGCGCAGCCTCGGCATCATGGACAGGCTGGCAGCCCCGACCCAGCCGGCAGGCGAGGCCGCGCTCTAGGGGCCGGGCAGCAGGCTACCGAGGTCAGAGCAGTGCAAGAGCTGATTGAGTACATTGCTCGCTCCCTCGTCGACCATCCGGAAGACGTGCGCGTCACCGAGACCAGCGGCGCACATGCGGTGATTTATGAGCTGCGTGTCCGCCCGGCCGACAAGGGATGGGTCATCGGACGGCAGGGCAGGGTGGCCAACGCCATGCGCACGCTCCTGCGTGTGGCCTCCACGCGCAAGAGGCGGCGCGCCATCCTGGAGATCGTGTGACCGGCAGGCGCACGCCCCGCGCCGAATCGGTCGGGAAGGCGCTGCATGGGGCCGGTCCGCGGCGCGAGGAGCCAACGCATCTCGTCGTTGGCCGGATACTCGCGCCTTGGGGCGTCCGCGGAGAGGTGCGAGCCGAGATCCTCACCCAGTTCCCGGAGCGCTTTGCCGTGCTGCAGGAGATCACCGTTGGCGAGGAGCACAGGGTGTATCGCTTGCAGTCGGCGCGGCTGCATAAGGGGAGCGTCCTCCTCAAGCTGGAGGGTGTCGACTCGCCGGAGGAGGCCGCCGCCCTCCGGGGCGAGTTGCTCTATGTGCCGGTCTCAGAAGCGATGCCTCTGGAGGAACACGAGTACTACCACCATCAGATCCTCGGCCTGGATGTCTACACGACGGGCGGCGAGTATCTGGGGACTGTCTCAGAGATTCTGGAGACGGGCAGCAACGACGTCTATGTCGTCGAGCGGCGTGGCCGCGAGATACTTATCCCTGCACTGGCCGATGTCGTGCAGGAGGTCGACCTCGAGCGGCAGCGCCTGATCGTCACGCTCCCTCCGGGCCTGATCGATGAGGAAGAGGCGTGATACGTGGTGACGCGCTCGCAACTGCGCTATTGGGTCGGCTTCAGCATCGTGCCGCAGATCGGCCCGATGCGCCTGCGGGCGCTCCTCAACCACTTTGGCTCGCCCGAGGCCGCCTGGAGCGCCGACTCTTGCGAGCTGCAGGCGGCGGGGCTGGACAGGCGCTCCCTGGCCAACCTCCTCGCGGCACGGCGGGCCCTTGACCTCGATCGGGAAGTCGAACGGATCGAGCGCGCCGGCGTTACCGTCCTCACCTGGGACGATGACGCCTACCCCGCGCGGCTTCGCGAGATCAGTACGCCCCCACCCGTCCTCTACGTCCGTGGCTCTCTGACCCCGGCCGATGAGTGGGCGGTAGCGGTCGTGGGGACACGTCGCCCCTCTGCCTACGGGCTGGAGATGACCCGTATCCTCGCGGGTGACCTCGCGCGGAGCCAGATCACCGTTGTCAGCGGGCTGGCGCGCGGGATCGACGCCGAAGCCCACCATGCCGCCCTCGCCGCCGGCGGCCGCACCATCGCCGTCTTGGGCTCAGGGTTGGACCGCGTCTACCCGCCCGAGCACCTCGATCTCGCGCGGCAGATCGTTGCGAATGGGGCTGTCATCAGCGAGTATCCCTTCGGCACCAAGCCTGAGGCCGGCAACTTTCCTGCACGGAATCGCATCATCAGCGGGCTCTCTCTGGGCACCCTCGTCGTCGAGGCGGGTGAGACGAGCGGTGCCCTCATCACGGCGCGCTTTGCACTGGAGCAGGGCCGCGAGACCTTTGCAGTCCCCGGAAGCGCCCTCTCGCGCCGCAGCAGTGGCACCAACCGGCTCGTGCAGGCCGGCGAGGCCAAGCTCGTCACCTGCGTGCAGGACATCCTCGAAGAGCTAAACCTCACGATGCTGCCACAACAGGCCGAGATTCGTGAACTCATCCCCGAGAACGAGGTCGAGGCCAAGCTGCTCTCGCACCTCTCCAGCGAGCCGATGCATATCGACGATCTGGGGCGAGAGGTGCAGTTGCCCATCGCCGAGGTATCCTCGGCTCTCGCACTGATGGAGCTCAAAGGTCTGATCCATCGCGTCGGGGCCATGAGCTACGCGCTCGCCCGGGAGTCTCACGTGAGCTATCGGGTGGACTAGAGGAAGCGACGCGAGCACGACTGCCGTCACAGACTCTCTCCGGAGGAGTGCCTATGCCGCCTGCACAGGGCGGATTGAGCGACAGACTGCACGTGGTTATCCTCGCTGGCGGAGTGGGGACGCGCCTGTGGCCGCGCAGCCGCCGGCGCTGCCCGAAGCAACTGCTCGACATTGTCGACCGGCGTACCATGCTCCAGAACACGGTGGACCGGGTGACGCCACTTGTGCCCCTGGAGCGCATCCGCGTCGTGACCGGCCGGGAGTACGCCGGGCAGGTCCGGGAGCAGTTGCCCGACCTCCCTGAGTCTAACATCATCGTCGAGCCCTCAGGGCGCGGCACCGCCCCGAGCGTGGGACTCGGCGCTGTCGCCGTCTCGCACGCCGATCCCGGGGCGGTCATGGTC
>JAIMBM010000386.1 GCA_023511475.1 Anaerolineae bacterium | reverse complement strand
CTGTTCAAGGATGGCCTCGACGACGTCATCCTCAGCACCGACCCGAACACCGAGGGCATATCCGACGAAGAGGTAGCCCGTGGCTATGGCCTCTTCGCCCTCGTGACAGACCCGCAAGACCCGAGGCGGCTCGTCCTCGGCACAGTGCGCGGTATCTATGCGAGCGAGGACCGCGGCGAGCACTGGCGCCCCCTCGGCATCGAAGACCTGGCAAGGGTCCGCGTCAACTCGCTGGACTGGGAGCCACAGCAGCCGGGCGTGCTCTACGCCACGACCGATATCGGGGTCTACAGGGTGCACCTCACCGGCCCGGGAGCGTCAGGGCTGTAGGTGCCCATCGGGAGAGCCCAGACCATACAGCGCTCGTCGCCCCCTGTGCGCGGGAATCCAGAGACTCTTCGGAGCGGCCTGGTCCCGTGACTGCTTTATGGCCGTTTTCGTCTATGGTATAATAGGATCATCAGGCTCTCTCACCACCATGATGATAGTAGAGCCCGGGAGGTAGGAGTATGTCAGGCCACTCCAAGTGGTCCACAATCAAAAGAAAGAAAGGCGCTGCCGACGCCAAGCGCGGTCAGCTCTTCACCAGGCTGGGCCGGGAGATCACCATCGCGGCCCGTGAAGGTGGCGGCGACCCGGAGGCCAACTTCCGGCTGCGCTTGGCGGTAGACAAGGCCCGAGCGGCCAACATGCCCAAGGAGAACATCGAGCGGGCCATCGCCCGTGGCGTGGGGGGCGGCAAGGAGTCGGCTGCCCTCGAGTCCATCATCTACGAAGGCTACGGGCCCGGCGGCACCGCGTTCATGGTTGAGGTTCTCACCGACAACCGCAACCGCGCCGTCGCCGAGGTGCGGCGCGTATTCACCCGCAACGGCGGGAACCTCGGAGAGACGGGCTGCGTCGGCTGGATGTTCGAGCGCAAGGGGATGCTGACGATCGACGCCGCCGGGCAGGATGCCGAAGCCATCGCGCTCGCGGCCATCGACGCCGGAGCGGAGGACGTCAAGGTCGATGGGGACACCGTCGAGGTCTACGCCACGCTAGAGGATTTCCAGACCGTCCGCGAGCGGCTGATGGCGGAGAGGTTCAAGATCGAGGACGCCGAGCTGAGCTGGGTGCCGAAGACCCTCTTCCAGCCCGAGCACAAGATCACGCTGCAGAACATGCGCCTGATCGAGGCCCTTGAGGAGCTGGAGGACGTCCAGAGCGTCCACTCCAATCTCGATATCAGCGAAGCCGCGCTGGCCGAGTTCGAAGCCGCGTAGTGCAGATGCTGGTGTTGGGCGTCGATCCGGGCGTAGCCATCACCGGGTACAGCCTGCTTGCAGGGCCTGCGGACGATGCCCGCCTGGCTGCCAGCGGAGTCATCACCACACCATCCACCTCCCCGCTCCCGGAGCGGCTCGTCGTGCTGTACGATTCCCTGACCGAGTTGGTAGCACGCTACCGGCCCATGGTCGCTGCTGTGGAGCAGGTCTTTTTCGGGCGCAATGCTCGGACGGCGCTGGCTGTCGGGCACGGACGGGGTGTCGCCATGCTGGCGCTGGCCAGAAGTGGGGTACCTGTACACGAGTACACGCCGATGCAGGTCAAGCAGGCCGTGGTCGGGTATGGGCGGGCGACCAAGGAGCAGGTGCAGGAGATGGTTCGCCTTCTGCTGCACCTCGACGCCGTGCCGGAGCCGGATGATGCAGCCGACGCCGCTGCCGTGGCCCTCTGCCATCTCCACACGTGCCGCCTGAGCGCCCTGCTGGGGGCCGAGGCTGAGCGATGATCGCCCGATTGGACGGCAGAGTGGTCGCGACAGGTGACGGCTCAGTGATCGTCGACGTCGCCGGCGTCGGCTACCGGGTGCGCGTCCCCCCCAGTATCCTGCAGGAGGTGAGCCCGGGAGACACGATCACGCTGCATACGCACCTCCATGTGCGCGAGAACGAACTCGCCCTCTACGGCTGCGCCACGGAGGAAGAGCTGACCCTCTTCGAGACGTTGCTCACCGTCTCGGGCGTTGGCCCCCGGTCGGCCATGAGCATCATCTCGGCAGTAGCGCCGGAGACGTTGCGCGAAGCGGTCGCGCGGGGTGATGCGGCGGCCCTGGGGCGCATACCGGGAGTCGGGAAGCGGACTGCGGAGCGGCTGGTCACCGAGCTGAAGGGCCGCCTCGGCGGAACCGAGGGCTCCGTGCCGGTTGCCCTCAGCGCCGGTGACGCCGAGGTCATCGCTGCTCTGACTTCCCTGGGCTATAGCGTGGCCGAAGCGCAGCAGGCGCTGCAGGGCGTGCCTCCAGCCTCGAACCTGCCCCTGGAGGAGCGTATCCGCCTGGCGCTCAGGAGCCTGGCGAGGGAGTGACATGATCCTGGTAGACCTCACTCTGGTTGTCTTTATCGGTCTGCTGGCCTTCATGGGGCTCCGCTCGGGCCTGATCCACGAGTCGGTCACCCTCGTCGGCCTGATCGCGGGCCTGCTCATAGCCGGAGAGAGCTATGCGCGCTTTGGCAGCCTCCTCATCCCCTGGCTCAAGACACGCGGCATGGCCGACCTCGGCGCCTTCATCCTCCTCCTGATCGCTGTGTGGCTGGCCGTGCTCGTGCTCGGAGCGCTCATGCGCGGCCTGCTTGAGGGGCTGCATCTGGGATGGATCGACAACCTCGGCGGGATGGTGCTGGGACTGGCCAGAGGGCTCTTCCTGTCCGAGGTCCTTGTCCTGGTGCTCATGGCCATGCCATCGGAGGGGCTCCGCGACACCATCCAGGGCTCCTGGATCGGTGGCTGGCTGGCCAGGCTCGGACCGGACTTGCTGGACCTGGTGCCCCCGCTGTTGCGATACTGGAACCCCTTATGACCGGAGGAGTCCAATATGAGTTTCTTGAGGAAGCTGGCTGCCATCTTCGCCGGCGGGGCAGACTCTGCAAGCGACGCTTACGCCTACCATTACTATGTGCGCTGCTCCCACTGTGGTGAGGTCATCAAGGCCCGGGTGGACCTGCGCAACGAGCTGAGCAGCGAGTTTGGCGAAGGGGATGGGCCGAGCGGCTACTCCTACCGCAAGGTGCTGATCGGGCGTGGCCGCTGCTTCCAGCCGATCGAGGTAGTCATGACCTTCGACGCACGGCGCAAGCCGCTCTCTCGATCCGTCACGGGGGGCGAGTTCGTCGGCGAGGAAGAGTATTACGAGGCCCAGCAGGCGGCGTCCGCCAGCTAGCCTCAACCGGCGCCTGCGGGGGCAGACCTCTGATGCGGCCCGCAGGAAAGGAACGGTCGCCTGCGGCGGCCTCTCATGACCTTCTGGGCGTCTGGCTCTGCTGGTGGTTGCTCAGGCTGAACCGTACCGGCCGCAGAGATCGTTCCAGCGAATGCGCAGCAGGTCGCGCAGGCCGCGCAACGAATCCCGCCAAAAGCTGACCCGGCGCGTCCGGGCATAGTCCCATGTCACCGGGACCTCCTTGAGCCGGTAGCCCAGCTTGCGCGCCACAAAGAGGATCTCCACATCAAACCCCGAATCGACAACGGCGCCCTCGACCGCCTGCCGCCGCTCAGGCGCATAGAGCCGCATGCGCTCAAAGATGCGCCGGATCGCTGTCGCCCGGAAGGCCTTGAAGCCACACTGCGTATCGGTGATGTCGGGCAGGTCGACGATCAGCCCCCGCAGGATGATCTGAGCACGGGACATCACCTTCCGCCACCAGGGCGCCCCGCGGCGCACCGTGCCCCGAGACCCAAAGACGACGTCATAGCCCCGCTCGAACCAGGGGAGCAACGCCTCCAACTCGGAGATCGGCGTGGCCTGGTCCATATCGGTGAAGAGCACAATCTCGCCGCGCGAGGCCAGCACCCCGGTCACGACGGCGTGCCCCTTGCCGCCGTGCGCCGCGCGCACAAGGCGCACACAGGGATGCGTCGCGGCAAAGCGCTCCACGAGGGCAGCGGTCGAATCCTCGCTGCCATCGTCGGTCACCACGACCTCGTAGGTGTACGGCTGGCGCTCCAGGTAGCTGGTCACCTTCTCCAGCACGCCGGCGCGCAGGTTCGTCTCCTCATTGTAGGCTGGAATGACGACCGACAGGTACTGTTCGTTCTCCAACGGCACCAACCAGCTTCTGTGATGCCCCGGGCGCACCCCACCCCGGGCCCGCGACGCTGGCGATTATACTACCGAGAGCCAGGTCCGCCAACTGGAGCACAGTCCACCCC
>JAIMBM010000385.1 GCA_023511475.1 Anaerolineae bacterium | reverse complement strand
AGGGGCTCGACTTTGGCCTTTCGCCGCGCGCCCCCCAACATCACGCAGAAGCCGTCGCAATGGCCCCCAGCGACCCTGTGTTCGCGGACCCCTCCCCCTTTCCCCCTTCAGGGGCGGACAGGCGGCCAGAATCGAGGCTGGCCGCCCTAAAGAGGGCCGCCTGGAGACACCTGAGTGGGGGGCGAACAACCTTTCCCGCCCTGTTTTGGGCCCTTCTGTGGGGGAAAAAAGACACCTGTCCGCCCCTGAACCGCCTGAAGGAGGGGGTTCTGGGGCGGACAGCCTCCGTCCGCCTGCGGAGGCGTAAGGATCGCGGGTCAAGCCCCCTCGCCTCGCCCCCGCAGCGCGGGGACGGGAATCCAGATATGAACTCGCACGTTGCCCCAGCCTTCTCTTTGTGATACAATATACAGTCGGGCGCCAGGACAACCCGTCACCGCTTCGGCGCCCGGCCCGTCTTTGAAAGGAGCTATCTCAGTGGAACGCCATATGGTTACCATCGACGGTAACACGGCAGCCGCCCTGGTCGCTCACGCCTGCAGCGAAGTCATCGCCATCTACCCCATCACCCCCTCCTCGCCCATGGGCGAGCTGGCCGACGCCCTCTCGGCCGAGGGCAGGACCAACATCTGGGGCACCGTTCCCAGTGTGACCGAGATGCAGTCCGAGGCAGGCGCTGCGGCGGCCGTGCACGGCGCCGTGACTACCGGGGCTTTGAGCACCACCTTCACCGCCTCGCAGGGCCTGCTGCTGATGATCCCCAATATGTACAAGATCGCCGGCGAGCTGACACCCACCGTGTTTCACGTGTCGGCGCGCGCCCTCGCCACCCATGCGCTGTCGATCTTTGGGGACCACTCGGACGTGATGGCCGTCCGCCAGACCGGCTTTGCCCTGTTGTGCTCAGGGAGCGTGCAGGAGGTCATGGACCTGGCCCTCGTCGCCCATGCCTCAACCCTGGCCAGCCGCGTGCCTTTCCTGCACTTTTTCGATGGCTTCCGAACCTCCCATGAGGTCCAAAAGATCGAAGAACTGACGCACGACGACATCCGGGCCATGATCGACGAAGAGTTCGTCGCCGCCCATCGGGCGCGGGGGCTCTCGCCGGAGCGACCCGCCATGCGTGGCACCGCCCAGAACCCGGACGTCTACTTCCAGGGGCGTGAGACGGTCAATCCCTACTACCTGGCCACCCCTGGCATCGTGCAGCAGTACATGGACCGGCTCGCTGGGCTCACCGGCCGGTCGTACCATCTCTTCGACTATGTCGGCGCGCCGGATGCGGAGCGCGTGGTCGTGATGATGGGCTCCGGCGCCGAGGTGATGCACGAGGTCGTCGACCATCTCGTCGCCCGCGGCGAGAAGGTCGGCCTGGTGAAGGTCCGCCTGTACCGGCCCTTCTCCACCGAGCACTTTGCCCGGGCGCTGCCGCCGACCGTCAAGGCCATCGCTGTGCTCGACCGCACCAAGGAGCCGGGCGCGCAGGGCGAGCCGCTCTATGTGGACGTCCGCTCGGCCATCGGCGAAGCGATGTCGGAGGGCCTGCTCGACCGCTCGACCTTCCCGATCATCGTCGGCGGGCGCTACGGCCTCGGCTCGAAGGACTTTACGGCCGCCATGGCCAAGGCTGTGCTGGACAACCTCAAGGCCGAGCGACCGAAGAACCATTTCACCGTCGGCGTCACCGACGATGTGACCGGCAGCAGCCTCGAGGTCGACGAAAGCTTTTCCAGCGAGGTCGCCGGCGTGCACCGCGCCCTCTTCTTCGGCCTCGGGTCGGATGGCACCGTAAGCGCTAACAAGAACTCGATCAAGATCATCGGCAAGGCCACACCCAACTATGCGCAGGGCTACTTTGTGTATGACTCGCGCAAGGCCGGGACGCTGACCGTCTCGCACCTGCGCTTTGGACCGCAGCCCATCCGCTCGAGCTATCTGGTGCAGACGGCCAACTTTATCGCCTGCCACAACTTTTCCTTTATCGAGCGCTACGACATGCTGCAGTATGCCGAGCCGGGGGCCGTGTTCCTCCTCGCCAGCCCCTACGACAAGGACGAGGTGTGGGACCACCTCCCGGCCTACGTGCAGCAGCAGATCATTGATAAGGACATCAAGTTCTACGTCATCGACGCGGTGCGCCTCGCACAACTCGTTGGCCTCGGCGGCCGCATCAACACCATCATGCAGACTGCCTTCTTCCTCATCTCGGGCATCGTCGACCGGGAGAAGGCGCTTGAGATGATCAAGGCCGCCGTTGAGGATACCTACGGCGATAAGGGGCCCAAGATCGTCGACATGAACTTTCGCGCCGTCGACGCGGCCGTTGCGAACGTGCAGCGGGTTGACTATCCCAAGAAGGTCACCAGCACCATCCAGATGCGTCCGCCGGTGCCGGAGGATGCGCCCGAGTTCGTGAAGAAGGTGACCGCCGAGATGATCGCTGGCCGCGGGGATAAGCTGCCGGTGTCTGCCTTCCCCGTTGACGGCACCTATCCGACGGCAACGACCCAGTATGAGAAGCGCAACATCGCCGTCGACATCCCGGTCTGGGACCCCGACACCTGCATCCAGTGCGGCCAGTGCGCGCTCGTCTGCCCGCACGCGGCCATCCGCATGAAGGCCTACGACCCGGCATATCTGGCCAACGCTCCGGCGACCTTCAAGTCCGCCGACGCCAGAGGCCGGGAGCTGGCCGGGCTCAAGATCACGGTGCAGGTCGCACCTGAGGACTGCACCGGCTGTGCCGCCTGCGTGTACAACTGCCCGGCGCGCCAGAAGGATGCCTCAGGCCAGCGCACCGAGCGGCGTGCGCTCAACCTGGAGCTGCAAGCCCCGCTGCGGGCCCAGGAGGCGGAGAACTTTTCTTTCTTCCTGGGCCTGCCCGAGACAGATCCGGCCCGCTACAACCGGGAGACGGTCAAGGGCTCGCAGTTCGTGCGCCCGCTGTTCGAGTTCTCGGGCGCCTGCGCCGGCTGCGGCGAGACGCCTTACATCAAGCTCTTGACCCAGCTCTTCGGCGACCGGCTGATGATCGGCAACGCCACTGGCTGCTCGTCGATCTACGGCGGCAACCTTCCGACCACGCCGTATGCCCAGCGCGCCGACGGCCGCGGGCCGGTCTGGTCCAACTCGCTGTTCGAGGACGCGGCCGAGTTCGCCTTCGGCATGCGGCTGACGGTCGACCGCCAGAGCACCTTTGCGCGGGAGCTGTTGGACCGCGTTGCGACCTGCGACTGCCAGGCCATCAGGGAAGCGGCTGACCTCATCGCAGCCATCAAGTCAGCGGACCAGTCGAGCCAGGCGGGAATCGAGGCCCAGCGCGGGCGCGTTGTCGAACTGCGGAAGGTCCTCGAGCAGTGCGGGTCGCCCGATGCGCGCCGCCTCCTGACCGTGGCCGACTTTTTGATAAAGAAGTCGGTATGGGCGGTCGGCGGTGACGGCTGGGCCTACGACATCGGCTACGGCGGCCTCGACCATGTCATCGCCCAGGGCAGGGATGTGAACATCCTCGTGCTGGACACCGAGGTCTACTCCAACACTGGCGGGCAGATGTCCAAGGCCACACCGCGGGGCGCCATCGCCCAGTTCGCGGCTGCGGGCAAGCCCTCGGGCAAGAAGGACCTTGGCCTCATGGCCCTGACCTACGGCAACGTCTACGTGGCCCGCGTGGCCATGGGTGCCAACCCGGCGCAGACGGTGCGGGCGTTCGTGGAGGCCGAGTCGTATCCGGGACCGTCTCTGATCATCGCCTACAGCCACTGCGCCATGCACGGCATCGACATGTCGGCGGGCATGGGCGAGCAGCGCAAGGCGGTCGAATCGGGCTACTGGCCGCTCTACCGCTTTGATCCGCGGCTGATCGAGCAGGGCAAGAACCCGCTCCAGTTCGACTCGCGGCCCCCCAAGATCAGCCTCGAGGAGTACGCCTACGGTCAGAACCGCTTCCGGCAGCTGCAGCGGAGCAACCCGGAGGTCGCCGCCAGGCTCATGGCCGAGGCCAAGAAGGACGTGGCCTTGAGGTTCAAGATCTACCAGCAGCTGGCGACGCTCGACTTTACGCTGCCGCCCGAAACCGACACCGGGACGCAGGCCTGATGCAGGGCGTTGGGCCTGCGCGCGAGGCGCGGCATGGCTGAAATCAGATGTCGGGGGGCCGGGGCGCCCCCCCCCACCCCCCCCCCCCCCCCCTTGGGGG
>JAIMBM010000384.1 GCA_023511475.1 Anaerolineae bacterium | reverse complement strand
GATCAAGAGCTCGACGAGGTTGTGGTTCACAGGCGGCGAGGTAGGCTGGATGGCAAAGACGTCGTGCCCGCGGAGGTCGTCGTGGATCAGCACCTGCGTCTCGCCATCGCGGAAGGCACTGACGGTAGCCGCGGAGAGGCTCGTGCCCAGCTCGCTTGCGATGGCCGAGGCCAGAGGCCGGTTGGCGTTGCCGGAGAAGACCATCAGATGACCATGGCCATCCGGCATTCTCATCCGCTCTCTCCCTCCCCCGTCTGTAGCGGTACCGTCGCCAGGCGGCTGTAGACGGCGCCGCCTGGGCGCAACACACTGCGCATCAGGCAGACCTCGCGGACCTCCATCGTGCCCACCTGGTCGATGGCCTGCTCGCTGACCCAGGCCCCGAACTCGGCTCGCTCGCGATTGGTCGCGTGGTCGTGGATGCGGGCGAGGGTGAGGTGGGGGGTGAATGGGCGGCCCTCCGGCCTGAAGCCTGCGCGCTCCAGCTCGTGCTCCACAGCGGAGTAGAGGTGCTGCAGGGAACCCGTCGGCTCCTCCACACCCACCCACAGGACGCGCGGCCGCTGCAGGCTCGGGAAGCAACCGAGGCCGGCGACGCCAATGGGGAACGAAGCAATCCGCGCGCAGGCCCGGCGCAGAGCCTCCTCCAGCTCTGGCACGCGATTTGTCGGCACGTTGCCCAGGAACTTGAGCGTCAGATGGATGCCCTCGGGCGACACCCATCGTCCGAGTCGGGCCAGCGGGGCACGTCGGAGCCTGCCCTGCAGCTCCCGCAGCGCCGCAGATAGATGCACATCCAGCTCGATGGCCACAAAGCTACGGATCTTGTCGCTTTCGTCTGTATTGGCCATGGCTTCCGTCCGCGTACCTCTCCAGAGACGCGATGCCAGCCGCCCTGCCGCATGGCTACGCCACGCGAGGCTCCTCCAGGCCCAGGAGCCGGACCGCGGTGCCTCCCAGCATCTCCCGCAGCGCTGCCTCGCCCAGCCCCGCCGACCGCACCCGCTCCAGCATCCGCTTCTGCCCGAGGAGCGGATAGTCGGTGCCGAAGAGAATGCGCCCGGGCGCGAGCTCTGCCGCCACGCGAAAGATAGCGTCGTCGTAGAGCAGCGGCGAGGCGGCTGTGTCGTAGAAGGCGTTGGCCAGCGCGGCGCGCACCTCGGGCATGAGCTCGTAGAAAGGGAGGCCGCCGCCCCAGTGGGCGAGGATGAGAGTCGTCTCGGGGAAGCGGCCGGCAAGCCGCACCACGCCATCCAGCGAAGGAGAGCCCTTGCCCGGGTACTCGTGACCCACCGGCTCGCAGACATGCACGAGGACGGGCCAGCCCAGGCTGCGCGCCGCCTCGAGCGTCGGCGCAAGAAGGTCGGCATCGCCCAGTGAGTAGCCCTGGCCTTCGGGCATCAGCTCTCCGATGCCCGCGAGGCCGAGGCCAGCGCTTCGGGCGATCTCGGCCTCAGCGTCCCGCGAGGCGGGGTTGACCACAGCAAAGCCTGCGAGGCGCCCGGCATGGGTCCGAATCGCCTCGGCCGTATAGTCGTTCGCCAGACGGCAAAGCCCGGGATCTCCCCAGCCGAAGCCAAACGTGACCGCCACATCCACGCCCGCCGCATCCATGGACGAGATCAGCTCCTCCGCTGTAGCCATACGGGCTTTGGGGTTGGCGTAGAGCCGACCGAACCAGGCGTCCCGCGCCAGATACTCCTGGCGCCGGGCGATGATCTCCGGCGGGAAGACGTGGGTGTGGGAGTCCACGATCATGGGGGTATTGTCTCACAGCGGGGGGCAAAAGTCAAGGCCATGGTGGGGGCAGGGGGTTTGAGCGTCGCTCCTGAGCCCCCTGGCATCCGCTGGGGCCGTGGCAGGGCCACCGCCAGGTGTTCCCGCTCCCCCCGGTGCTGGGGGAGCTGAGTTGGGGGTGAGCGGGTATTGGCAGCGGAGGTGGGCCAAGGATGCACCGATGCGAGGGGTGCATGGGCTCGTCCCGGCCGCAGCAGGGCGCTCACCCGGCTTTACGCCCGGTTTGGACAGCTAACGCACTTTGCAGTATCATGGTCCGCGATGAGAGCTTATCTGATCTGGAATCCCATGGCAGGCCAGCGGGACGTCCGCAACGCGCTCGAGGAGGCCGTCGAGGTCCTCGAGGGTGCGGGGTGGTCCATCCGCCTGTATGATACGGTGCACCCCGGCGACGGCACGCGCCTGGCGCGGGCTGCGGCGGAAGAGGGTGCGCAGGTCGCGCTCGCCGCAGGCGGCGATGGCACCGTCAACGAGGTCGTCAATGGGCTGGTCGGCACGGATGTGGCGCTGGGCGTCCTGCCGGTTGGCACAGGTAACACGTGGGCGAAGGAGCTGGGCTATCCGGCCTGGGTGCCGCCGTACCGGCATCCCCTGCGGGAGGCCGCGCAGGCCCTCGCCGAATCCTCGGTGCACCGCGTGGATGTCGGCAGGGCCAACGGGCGCTACTTCCTGCTCTGGGCAGGGGTGGGCTTTGATGCCGAGGTAGCCCACGAGGTTGAGTCGCTCATCGAGATGAAGCGACGGCTCGGCCTGATCCTCTACGCCGTCAGTGGCGTCAGCCTCGCGCTCAGCTTTGTCGGAACCCGCTCCACGGTCGTCATCGATGGTCGCCCCTTCCGCAGGCGAGTCCTGATGGTGGCCATCTCCAACGCCCGGCTCTACGGCGGTGGTCTCTTCCAGCTGGCCCCGGCGGCCTACATCGACGATGGGCGCCTCGACGTCTTTGTGTTCCGCGGCCATGGCCCTACCGCTACCTTCCAGCACTTTTTCCGGCTGCTCACTCAATACCACATGCGGGACCCCAGCATGGACTACTACCGGGCTCGCACCGTGGAAATCTACACCGACCGCCCGATGGCGGTGCAGGTCGACGGCGAGCCCCACGGCCAGACGCCTCTCACGGCTGAGGTCGTGCCCGGCGCGCTGAAGATCCTGGTGCCCCGCTCTGCTCCTGCCACCATCTTCCAGGCGCCTGTGCCTGCCCGCGCGCCACGCTGAGGGCTGCAAGATGCGTGTGATCGCGGGCAGCGCCAGGGGCATACGCCTGGCCTCTGTGCCAGGAGAGACTACCCGGCCCATCACCGATCGCGTCAAGGAGTCGCTCTTTGGTATCCTTGGCTCCTTCGTGGTCGGAGCTCGGGTGCTGGACCTCTTTGCGGGTACTGGCAGCGTCGGGATCGAGGCCCTCAGCCGCGGAGCGAGGGAGGCGGTCTTTGTGGAGCAGAGCCGCCGCGCCGTCGCAACGATCCGCCGGAACCTGGCCGCCACCCATCTGGCCGATCGGGCGCGCGTGATCACCGGCGATGTGTTCGCCTACCTGTCCCGGCCGCCCGCCGAGCCTTTCGACCTGATCTACATCGCGCCTCCCCAGTACCAGCGCCTGTGGGTACGCGCTTTGCAGGCGATAGACCGGCCCGGCTTTCTGACGCCGGGTGGGATGGCCATCGTCCAGATCTACCCCAAGGAGGATGAGCCGGTCCCTCTGCAGTACCTTGAGCGCACCGGGGAGCGGCGCTACGGGAGCACGCTCCTGGTGTTCTACGAGCCGAGGGACCGCGCTGAGGCGACGTGAGGGGGCGGCGGGTCCTGCGGCCCGAATACGCGTACAGGAGGGTTGCCTTGTCGATAGAGATCCAGGCTGTCACCGAGGTGACCGAAGAGCTCGTGGACGCCTTTGCGCGGCTCATACCCCAGCTCTCTGCATCGAGTGTGCCTCCCGGCTGGCACGAGCTGACCCAGATCGTCGCATCGCCGGCTACCATCCTGCTCGTGGCCCGCGACTCTGAGCAGGGGGGCCAGATCGTGGGAACCCTGACCCTGGCTCTCTTCCGCATCCCGACCGGCCTGCGGGCCTGGATAGAGGATGTGGTGGTCGACACCGGCTCCCGTCGCAAGGGGATTGGCGAGGCGCTGTGCCGGGCCGCCATCACGCACGCTGCCGCCGCGGGCGCCCGCACGGTCGATCTGACCTCGCGGCCGTCCCGTGAGGAGGCCAACCGGCTGTATCGGCGCCTTGGTTTTGCGGAGCGGGACACGAACGTCTATCGCTACACTCTATCGTGAGGCTTGTGCGCGGCCGCCGCATGCGGTGAGACTGCGGGCGTCCGGCGCCTCGACGGGGCCCGCCTGCACCCTGCCCGCTGCATCGAGCGGCGGGGTCCGACCAGAGAGGTGGTGAGTACATGGG
>JAIMBM010000383.1 GCA_023511475.1 Anaerolineae bacterium | reverse complement strand
GAGGTGCACACCCTGCTCAGGCTGCCGACGGGCATCTTTTACGCGCAGGGCGTCAAGGCCAATGTGCTCCTCTTCGACCGCCGCCCGGGCCGCGAGCAGCCGTGGACCGACAAGCTGTGGATCTATGACCTGCGCACGAACCAGCACTTTACCCTGCGGACCAACCCCCTGCGCGACGAGCACCTCGCCGACTTTGTGCGGTGCTACAATCCTGCCAACCGCTACGACCGGCAGGAGACCGAGCGTTTTCGGGCCTTCACCTACGATGAGCTGCTCCAGCGGGACAAGGTGAACCTGGACATCTTCTGGCTGCGGGACGAGAGCCTCGAGGACACGGAAAGCCTCCCCGAGCCGGACCTCCTCGCGCGCGAGATCGTCGAGAACCTCCAGGCCGCCCTCGAGCAGTTCGAGGGGCTGGTGGAGGAGCTGGGGGAGGGGTACGACATAGTTGGAACGAGTTCATGATGCCGACAGCACACCCGGCGTTGCAGGAAGCCATGGGCCGTGCTATACTTTCCACAGACTGAGTTCGTTCGCGCCAGGCCATCAAGTTTCTCCCCTCGGCAGTGTCAACCGAAAAAGGCTGTTAGCGCAGGGAGGTGGTCAGTGACCGTTCAGGTCGGGAATATACTAGCCGAGAACATCACGGTAGTGTACGACCGCCTGGACCTCCGTTTGGTTGACGCCACCAAACTCAAGGCGTTGACCGAGGCGCAGCCTGTTATCATGGATACTCCCGACCTGATAGTTGCGGTGTACCCTCCGAGTCCTCTGCTTGTGCACCTCGGCGACAGACGTTTGCGCGTTACTCACCAGGGCGAGCACCGCGATCTGGGAACCATGCGGCTGTGGGAAGTAGCTGTCAAGTGTCACGAGATTGTCCCGCAGGAGTCCAAGGTCATTGCCTACGGGTACAACTACGACCTGGTGGTCTCCACGCGAGGCCTCGCCGCCTCGGATGCTTTGAGGACAAGATTCCTGCGCGATCAGCAGGCCTTCGAGCAGGCGGTCGGGGGAACGCTGCGCTCATTCGCTCCCAGGTTCGTCTACGAGGATGCCGCGTTGTGCGACCTGACGCTTGAGGCTGTTGGCGCAGAACAGCTCAAGGTTCACCTGAACGTGCATTTTGTGTCGGACTCGCTTCCTCCCGCCGAGCTGCTACAACACTCGTACGCCGAAAGGTTCCAGCGCCTCACTGCAGTTCTTCCGCAGTTGCTTCAGGGAGGTCACTAGCGATGGAGACCACATCGTACTGCGCTTCTGTCCACGACTCCATTGCCCTAACGCCTCTGACGCCGTCGGAAAGTGTTGCGCAGTTTGATTCCAGAGGATTTCTGCACGCCCTGTCGGCGGCCGAATGCGCAGCGCCGGGCACAACCCGCGCCCATCGATTCGATGGTGCGTCCTCCCTTGCTTGGGCGGATCAGCGGTTCTGGATCCTGGCTATGGCCTTGCGAGACTTGTTCCGTCTGATCATCGGTGGTGCTCTTGACCAGATTGAACAGAAGACAGTGCGCGAGTACGGTCGGCTGGTGGACGTGGTCGAGCACGGTGACGTTGAGTCGCCTGCGTGGTACGAAGCGTACCTGCAGAAGGTGGAGGCCTGGGCCGAGGCTTATCGGCGCGAGAGACAGCCAGTGAGCATCCAAGAGCGCGAGGCGCTCTACGACGATTGCCTGCTCGATGCGCTCGCCTCCGAAGACGAACTCCCCTGATCCGGGCATGGCTCCATCACTCTATGAGGCGCACCCCGCCTCGGTAGATCATGTGATACGTCGCGGCCAGATATACCGGTTCCGCCCTGTCGTGTGGCTCAAGCCGCCTTTGTGGATTGTTCGCAACATCCAGTGGGGCAGCCCAACTTGGGCAAACCTCTGTCGGCAAGGGGACCTGAGTGACAGCTTCAGGCGTGCTGATGACGGCAACGAAGAAGATGTGGTTGCACGGGCCAAAGTCCGGGGCGTGGTGGTACTATCGAATGATACGGAGGCCGCAAGCCCGAAGCTCAAGGAGGTCATTGTGGCCCCCACTTACACGATCACTTCAGAGAAGCCTAGCCAGGAGTTCATTGACAGGCTCCGGGCCGGTGCGGCGCCCGGCTGCTTCTACCTGCCGCGTGATGCAGCATTCCCCGACACGGTGGAGTGCTATCTGGATCTGCGCAAGGTGCAGCCGCTTCACAAGGAGTTCCTTCTATCGCAGTACCGACTACCGGTACGGCTCACTGCAAATGCGGTAGCAGCGATCCTGGATCGATACAAGACCTACCTTTACATGTAGCGGTAGACCCTCGCAGCGTGCTGCTCGGGCCCCCACGGCCGCGCAACTCCCGTTTCTCAGGGGCCTGAGGCACGACCGGACCCGGCGGACCCTCGCGGTGCCAGTCTGGTCCATGCGGAGGCTCGTCGGCGGTTGCCGCGTTCTGACGGGGCCGGCCCGCAACCGGCACAGAAGCGAGGGCGGGGTGGGGCACACCGTGTGCAGTCAGACCCACTCCTGGCCTTTCAGCACCCAGGCCTTAGTTGCGCCAAGGGTAGACACCCCTCGTCACGCCCCGGCGCGCGAGCCCGCTCGCAACTCGGTTCGTGACTTCCCCTCTTCCCCCCAACCATGCTATAATCCCTCCACGCCGTCCCTTCTCGCCATGGAGGTAGCCCATGCTCACTTCCCGCGAACGCGTCGCCCTCGCCCTCGAGCACCGGCAGCCCGACCGCGTCCCCCTCGACCTCGGTTCCAGCGGCGTGACCGGCATGCACGTCTCCTCGGTCTACCGCCTCCGCCAGGCCCTGCGCCTCGACCCGCCGGGGACGCCGGTCAAGGTGATCGAGCCATACCAGATGCTCGGCGAGATCGCCCCCGACCTGATCGACGCCCTCGGGGTTGACGTGGTCGGCCTCTCCGGCCGCAAGACCCTGTTCGGCTTTGCCAACGAGGGCTGGAAGCCCTGGACGCTCTTCGACGGCACGCCCGTGCTCGTCCCCGCAGCCTTTAATACCGAGCCCGAGCCCAACGGGGATATCCTCATGTACCCCGAGGGCGACCGCTCTGCGCCCCCGTCGGGGCGCATGCCCTACGGCGGCTTTTACTTTGACACGATCATCCGCCAGGGCCCGATCGACGAGGCCCGCCTCGACCCGGTCGATAACCTCGAAGAGTTCGGCCCCCTGTCCGACGAGGACCTCGCTTTCTTCCACCGCGAGGCCGAGCGCCTCTACCACGAGACGGACAAGGCCATCGTCGGCAACATGGGCGGCACCGGCCTCGGCGACATCGCCCTTGTCCCCGCACCCTGGCTCAAGCACCCCCGGGGCATCCGCGACGTGGCCGAGTGGTACATGAGCACCATCATTCGCCGCGATTATGTCCGCCGGGTGTTCGAGCGCCAGACGGAGATCAGCCTCGCCAACCTCGAGCGCTTCTATCAGGCCGTTGGCGACCGCATCGCCGTCTTTTTCGTCACCGGCACCGACTTTGGCATGCAGACGGGCCCCTTCATCTCGCCGCAGACCTACCGGGACCTCTACTTCCCCTTCCACAAGGCGCTCAACGACTGGATCCACAAGCACACGCCCTGGAAGACCTTTATCCACACCTGCGGCTCGGTCGTGGCCCTGCTGCCCGATTTCATCGAGGCGGGCTTTGACATTCTGAATCCGGTCCAGTGCTCCGCCGCCGCGATGGACCCGCGCGAGCTCAAGGCCCGCTTCGGCGACCGCCTCACCTTCTGGGGCGGAGGGGTCGATACCCAGCGCACCCTGCCCTTCGGCACGCCCGAGGAGGTCCGCGCCGAGGTCCGCGAGCGCATCCGGACCTTTGGGCCGGGCGGGGGGTTTGTGTTCAACACCGTGCACAATGTGCAGGCACGGGTGCCGGTGGAGAACTTAGTATCGCTCTATGAGGCGGTGCGCGACAGGGGGTGGTATCCAGTCGTCTGAGCAACGTTTGCTGCTCCGGCATCCGCTTGTGCAAATCACGTCGCACATTTCTGTATCCTGGGTGACTGGCCAGGTTCTCAACCTCGAAGGGACCTGCGGGCACGGCATCGAGATGCTCGTGCCCGCTAGGCATACGCCAGGCGCGTCACTCAACATGGCGGGTGAGGGCATATGTATAGCGGCCAGCCGAGAGTGCGGTGCGGTTCATGGCTAGATAGTTTTCAACGCGCACATAGTACGTGATCGAGTTGCTGGAACTCAGACAGCAGCCCCCACCAGGCA
>JAIMBM010000382.1 GCA_023511475.1 Anaerolineae bacterium | reverse complement strand
GCCAATGGCAGGGAGAAGGATCGCGGTGTTGAGCCCCGGGGAGATGGGCTCACAGGTCGGGCGCCTGCTGCGCGAGGCGGGCAACGACGTTGTCACGGTGACGGCCGGGCGCAGTGAGCGCTCGCGCCGGCGCGCCACAGAGGCCGGCATGCGGGATCTGCCGGACCTTGATGAACTCGCGTCCGTGGCCGAGCTCATCATCTGCGTCGTACCTTCGCTCTCCGCGGAACCCCTCGCCCGGTCGGTGGCCGCAGCCGTGGCGAAAGCGCCCATGCAAACAGGAGTGGCCCGGTTGAAAGTAGACCCTGAACAGGTGGCCCGGCATACCCGTGAACTAACTGCCCGTCATGGCCCTGGCCTTACCGGACTGAGGGCCAGTTAAGAAACCCCGGTTTTCAACCGGGGTTTCTTTCCGCACGTTTACTCCCCCGCAGTTTCGGGCGGGGCCTCCTTTTCTTCGGCAGGCTCCTCCTCACCCGGCACCCTTTCTATGGCCGGCGCCACCACTGTGGCCACCACTTCTTCGGGGTCGTTGAGAACCTTTATCCCGGGCGGTACTGGGAGATCCCGCACGTAAAGGGTATCACCCATTTCCAGCCCCGAAATATCCATGGTTATGGCCTCGGGAATGTGCGCGGGCAGGCAGGAAATTTCCAGCTCCCGCAGTTGCTGCTGCAGAATACCTCCCTGCTTCACCCCAACCGGCTCGCCCTCAAGCTCCACCGGCACGCTGATCGTTACTCTGTCCGTCAGGGAGACCTGCTGGAAATCGGCGTGGATCAGCTCGCCGCGCAGGAAGTCGTACTGTAACTCCTTAATCAAGACCCTGTCCTGGCGTTCCTGCCCCTCATCGCCGTCGTCACCATCGGCTGGCCGGCGGGCGTGTTGGCCGAAGGCCTCGTCATCGTGGCTGTATGGTCCCTTGCGCACACGCTCCTGCGGGGCACACTTGCTTCGTCGCACGTCTCGGGAACCATCATCGGCGGAGCCATTGCCGGGCTTCTGGGCTGGTCGGTGACCGGCTCGCTTCTCACCATCACCGAGTGGGCGCTGGCGAGCTACCAGCAGGGGCAGAGGGCCGTCCGCGAGATGCAGCAGCAGCGCCTCGAACTGAAGCAGGTGCAGGAGGACCTCCTGCAGGCCAACCGCGAGCTCGCCCGCCTCTCGGACCGGCTGAAGGTGCTGTACGAGGTCGCGGAGGATGCACGCCGGGCCAAGGAAGAGTTTGTCGCCAACGTCAGCCACGAGCTGCGCACGCCCCTCAACATGATCATCGGCTTCAGCGAGATGATCACCCAGATGCCCGAGTTGTACAGCGACCGCCTGCCTCCCATGCTCCTCGCCGATATCACCGCCATCCAGCGCAACAGCAAGCACCTCGCCCGGCTCGTTGACGACGTGCTCGACCTGAGCCAGATCGAGGCCGGGCGCATGGCGCTCCGCAGGGAATGGACGGCGGTTGGAGAGCTGGTCGAGGCCGCCATCACCGCGGTCCGCAGCCTGTTCGAGTCCAAGGGCCTCTACCTCGAAGCCGAGGTCGCACCCGACCTCCCGCCCGTGTTCTGCGACCCCACGCGCATACGGCAGGTGCTGCTCAACCTCCTGAGCAACGCCGGGCGGTTCACCGAGCAGGGAGGGGTTCGCCTGAAGGTAGCTCGCGAGCGCGACGAGCTTTTGATCAGTGTGACCGATACGGGCCCGGGCATCGCCCCCGAGGACCGGGACAAGCTGTTCGAGCCCTTCCAGCAGCTCGACGGCTCGCTGCACCGCAGGCACGGGGGGAGCGGCCTCGGGCTCTCCATCAGCAAGAGGTTTGTAGAGATGCACGGCGGGCGCATGTGGCTGGAGAGCGAGGTCGGCACCGGCACTACCTTCTGCTTCACCCTGCCGCTGACACATCCCTCCGCGGAGCAGGCGCTCGACGCGACCGACCCCCGGCGCTGGTTCAGCCCCTACAGCGAGTATGAGTACCGGCTGCGCACCCGGCCGTCCAAGGCGCCGCCGCCGGTCGTCACACCCCGCTTCCTGCTCCTCGACGAATCCGGCGCGCTCGAGCGGCTCCTCGTGCGGTACCTGCACGGCGCCGAGGTCGTGCCCGTCCGCAGCGCCGAGGAGGCCCTGCAGGAGCTCGGCCGGGCGCCGGCCCAGGCGCTGATCGCCAATGTCTCGCCCTTTGACGGCTCGGCCCGGGTCCTCGACCGGCTGAGCAACCTGCCCTACGGGACCCCCCTCATGACCTGCTGGGTGCCGGGTGAGGGCGAGGCCGCCCGGCAGCTCGGCGTCGCGCGCTATCTGGTCAAGCCGGTCACCCGCGACGGGTTGCTCTCAGCGCTCGATGGCCTCGGGCAGGAGGTGAGGCGGGTCCTCCTCGTGGACGACGACCACGAGGTCCTTCGGCTCTTTGCGCGGATGCTGGCCTCCTCGGACCGGGGCTACACCGTGCTGCGGGCCACCAGCGGCCAGCGGGCCCTCGACCTCTTGCGCGAGGAGCGCCCGGACGTCGTCGTGCTCGACCTGATCATGCCGGGGATGGATGGCTTCCAGGTGCTTCGCGAGAAGGCGCAGGACGTGGCCATTCGCGACATCCCGGTTGTCATCGTCTCCTCGAAGGACCCTGGGGGCGAGCCGATCATCAGCGACACGCTGGCGGTCCGCCGGGGTGGGGGCCTGTCGGTGCGCGACCTCGTGGCCTGCATCCAGGGGATCAGCCAGGTGTTCTCGCCAGCGACTCCACCTGCTGGTCGAGCGCGGCCAGAAAGGCCTGCCGCGTGACCGGCTTCTTGAGGAAGGCGTTCGCCCCGAGTAGGCGCGCCATCTCTTTCTGAGGAAGGACGGTGCACACCACGACAGGGGTGCGGCCGGTAGCCGGATGCTGGCGGAGCCGGTCGAGCAGCTCCCAGCCATCCACCCGGGGCATCATCACGTCCAGCACGATGATCTGCGGCGAGAGCTGCTCGGCCAGGGTCAGGGCCTGCTCGGGGTCGCGCGTGCCGATGAAGCGGTAGCGCGTGCCCAGCATGTACCGCTGCAGGAGTTGCAGCGTATCGGCATTGTCCTCGATGACCAGCACCGGCAGCTGCTCGACGGCGGGCAGGGTGAGGGTGGCGTCGAAAGCCCGCGCGTCGGCGGAGAGGGTAAGCCGCCCCTTGCAGAGACGGGCGAGCTCCTCGGCCATGTTGAGGCTGGCCGCCTCATCGCTGAGCGCCGGCTTGGGCCCGGAGGGGTAAGCCGGGCACTGCATCCGCAGCTCGACCTCCCAGCGCAGGGCCCGGCCGGAGAGGTGGACCTCGCCGCGCCGCGCCCGAGGAATGACGACGCTCAGCAGGCTCAGCAGGCACTGGCGCAGGGCGACGGGATCGGCCGGGACTTTGGGGAGCTCCGGGGCCACAGCCGTTTCCAGGCGCACGTGGTGCTCATCCGCCAGCCGCCGCGCCAGCTCGAGCACCGGCGGCAGCACCTGGTTCAGGTCTGAACAAGCCGGCTCCTGATTCTCCCTCAGCCAGGAGAGGGCCTCGCTCACGGGGAGGGCCTCCTCTCCCGCGCCGGCCGCGCCATCTCCGCTCTCGATCCCCGGTGCAGGAGCCTTATCCAGACCATACCTGGCCCACAGCCGGTCGGCCAGAACCTCGAGGGCGTCTCGTTCCTTGCGGCGCAGGTGGCGGACGCTCATGCGCATCTGCGCGGCGACAGCCTCCTGCCCAAGCTGTTCGACGTAGCGGTAGTAGAGGGGCTCGTAGACCTCCCACGCCCGCGAGTGGGACGGCTCGTCAGGCGGAGGCTCGAGCGACTGAATGGCCTCAATCAGGATTCGCTGCAGGGCAGAGGCGCTGTCGAAGCGATCTCCTACGCCAAAGAGCGTGGCCAGCGGGCTGCGGCGAAGGTGGCGGGGCTCATAGAGATGAACGAGGTCCTCCCGCAGGTGCCTCAGGAACTGATCCCTGGAGAGCATGTCCGCTCCGATGTCCTCTGGGCGGCCGAAAGTCGTCCGGAAGCGGGCCCGAAGCCGGACCCACGGCGTCAGCTTTCTGGTATATTATAGGCGAAGGAGAGGGTGTAAGCAACCCTCGGGCGGCGTGCTCGTGGCCCCCGCTCTCCCGAAAGCTGAGGACGTGCAGCGCCCCGCGCAGTGGGCCGCGACAGACGCCCCTCCCTCGTCCCCTCCCCAGGCGGACGCCGCGGCGTCCGCCTGAGGAGGGGAGTTACCTGAAGTGGGGTGTTT
>JAIMBM010000381.1 GCA_023511475.1 Anaerolineae bacterium | reverse complement strand
GCTTACTCCCTTCCACAAGTGCCCCCACCCCTCGCCCCCCCCCCCCCCCCGCGGGGGGGGGGGAAGGGGGGGGGAGGGGGGGGGGGGGGGGGGGGGGGCCCCCCCCCCCCCCCCCCCCCCCCCCCCGGGGGGGGGGGGGGGGTAAAAAATTTTTGGGGGGGGGGGGGGGGGGGCCCCCCCCCCCCCCCCCCCACCCCCTGTCAGTAAGTTTCCCCCTTCGCCGCGGCCGCGGGGAAGGGGGCAGGGGGCTTAACCCCGCTTTGCCCTGCGGGCAGAGCGGGGAATGCCCCAGGGGGATGGGGCCAGGGTTCAGGAGAGTGAGCCGTGCACAGGGCCCGCCACTGGACTTCCTCGCGCCAAATCCACGGGAGCGGCAGCTCCCAAAGTTAGCGCCTATGGGGCGAGGGGGAGGGGCATCCCGGCCGCGGCACAGCTAGCGGTCCTCTTGGTGAAGGAGGCAACGGGAGTGCAGGAATGCCGCAACGGCAAGATGGGAAGGCGCTTTGCCAGCTGCCGGGGGAGGATTCGCCGCCCAGGCTCCTACCGGAGCGCCTCAGCCAGGCGTGCTCGCACACCGGACCTGATCAGCGCCAACACTCGGTCGCCGGGCTGGAGCTGGACGTTCCCCCGCGGGATGACCAGCTTCTCCTGACGTGCAATGGCCACCAGAATGGCATCCTCGGGTAGCTCGAGCTCCCGCACGCTACGGCCCGCCGCCTTCGACTCGGGCCGGATGATGTTCTCCACGAGGACCGCATCGCCCCGGTGCAGCCTGAGGAGGACGGCCATCTCCAAGGTCGCCATCTCCTCACGCATGAGGCTGGCCATTATATGGGCCCCCGACACGCAGACATCAACCCCCATCTCGTGGGTAAAGAGCCACTCGTTCTTGGGGTTGTTGACACGCCCGACCGTGCGCCGCACCCGGAACTCTTGCTTGGCCAGCAGGCAGACGACCAGGTTATCCTCGTCGTGACCCGTCACCGCGGCCACGACGTCGGCTTTGCGCACTCCGGCCTGCTCCAGCACCGACGGCTCGCAGCCGTCACCGACCACGATGCTCGCCTCGGGGATTTCTTTTCGCAGGCGGGCAGCCAGTTCCTCGCGCTCCTCCACCACAGTGACGCGCTGCCCTTCCTGCAGCAGCATGCGCGCGAGGTCCGAACCGGTGAGGCCGCCTCCGACGATCAGCACATGCATGCTCCCCTCCTCAGCCCAGGTGCATCATCTCGGACAGGCGACCCATAGCCGTCGCCAGGACGGATAGATGCAGCATATCCCCGACCTGTAGAACGGTGCCGAGGGTCGGCACCGAGGCGCGGCCTCCGCGGACAAGGGCCACGACGCTGGTCTCGCCAGGAATCACCAGTTCGTTCACCCGGCGCCCGGCGAGGTGCGCGTTAACCTCGATCTCGATCACACTCACCTCGCCGTTGCCCACGGTCAGCAGCGTCGTGACCCCGGGGTGACACAGCAGCTCGGCGATGCGCGTCGCGCCCCACTCGGTCGGCGAGATGGTCTGTATGCCCAGCCGCCGATAGATCTCGGCCCGGCGCGGGTCGTAGATGCGGGTAACGACTTTGGGCACACGGAAGATCTGGCGCGCAATCCGCGCCGAGACGACGTTGGTGTTGTCCCCATTGGTGACGGAGGCGAACCCATCTGCCCGCTCGATCCCGGCAGCGATCAGCACGTCCCGATCAAAGCCAACGCCCTCGATCTTTTTCCCTCTATAGTTCGGGCTCAGCCGCCGAAAGGCTGCCGGGTCGCGGTCGATGATGGCCACCTCGTGCCCCTGTAGAGAGAGGCTGTTGGCGAGCTGCGCGCCTACCCTGCCGCAGCCAACGATGACAAATCGCATGCTCGTTCCCCCTTCCTGACCTCGCGGCGGGCGGCCGCACGCCGTACCAGCCACTTCCGCCCCTCTTCCGCCGCAAGAAGCATCGGCGTGATCGTGAAGAGGAAAAGCCAGTCCGTGAGCCGCAGCGGTGCGGTGCCAAAGACGATCTGCAGCGGCCTCAGATAGTCGATGGCAGCGATCAGCGCCAGCTCTGTAAGGATACCCAGCAGGATCAGCCGGTTGTTGAGGAAGCCGATCCTGAGGATCGACGCGCGCTCCGACCGACAGGCGAAGACATTGGCGATCTGCCCGGGTACAATGGATGAGAGCGTCGCTGCAGTAGCCGTCGCATACAGGAGCGGTGCCTCGGCAGGCCCCGGCAGTGGCATGATCCTGCCAAAGTAGCCCCGCGTCCAGTAGACCCAGTAGAAGGCCAGCATGGCAAAGATGCCCTCGAACATGCCCAGCCAGAGATAGGCCCGCGCGAGCAGCTTCAGGTCGATAAGGTGCGTCTTGATGCTCCGCGGCGGTCCATCCATGACCCCCGGCTCTGGCAGGTCTGCGCCGAGTCCGAGGGCGGGCACCATGTCGGTGCCAAGGTCCACAGCCAGAATCTGCATCACGGTCAGCGGCAGCGGGATGCGCCCCCCACTGAACACAAAGGCGATGAAGGGCAGCGCCTCCGGCACATTGCTGGAAAAGATGTACGTGGTGAACTTTTTGATGTTGCTGTAGACCGCGCGGCCCTCCTCAATCGCGTTGACTATAGAGGCAAAGTTGTCATCGGTCAAGATCATGTCGGCCGCTTCTTTGGCCACGTCGGTCCCCGAGATGCCCATGGCTACGCCAATGTCGGCACGCTTGAGGGCAGGCGCGTCGTTGACGCCGTCGCCAGTGACGGCCACGATCTCGCCCAGCTCCTTCAGGGCGGAGACGACCCGCAGCTTGTGCTCCGGAGAGACCCGGGCAAAGATGACTTCCTCGCCACTCTTCAGGACGGCCTGCAGCTCCTCCTGCGACATCTGCTCGAGCTCAACGCCGGTGATGATGCGCCCACGGTCGCCCCGGAGGATGCCAACCCGCCGCGCGACCGACTTGGCCGTGAGCCCATAGTCCCCGGTGATCATGATGATGCGGACATGCGCACGGTGACAGAGCTCGACCGCCCGGGCGACCTCCGGCCGCGGAGGGTCGACCATGGCGGTCAGCCCGAGGAACACCAGCTGCTGCTCGACCGCCTCGGCCGTACACAGCTCACCGGGCCCGTTGTACGCGTAGGCCCGCTCCGCCACTGCGAGGACGCGCAGCGCCTGCCGGGCATAGCGATCGTTGACGGCCAGAATCCGTCGGCGCATCGCCTCGTCAAGGGGGCGCACCTCCCCATCGATCCGGACGTGCGTACAGAGGCCAAGGACCTCGCTCGGCGCCCCCTTCACATAGGCGACGCACCCATCCTCCCGCTGATTGATGGTCGACATCCGCTTGCGACGCGAGTCGAAAGGCAGCTCGAAACGCCGCGGCTGCCGCGATGCCAGCTCCTCTGGCTCGAGCCCATACTTGGCCGCGGCCACCAGCAGTGCGGCCTCGGTAGGATCACCCAACACCGTCCAGCGCGCACTCTCGCCATTCGGGGGAAGCAGCCGGGCGTTGTTGCACAGGGCTGCTGCCGTCAGCAGAGCCGATACGTCCGGATGGGCCCGCGGCGCGAGGGGGCGCCGGCGCTCCTCGACATGGCCCTTGGGCTCGTAGCCTGTGCCCGTGACCTCGAACTCGCGCCCGCCCGCCCACAGGCGGCGGACGGTCATCTCGTTCTGAGTGAGCGTGCCGGTCTTGTCGGTGCAGATCACGGTAGTACAGCCGAGGGTCTCGACGGCGGAGAGCTTTTTGATCAGCGCGTGCCGCTTGGCCATGCGCTGCACGCCCATCGCCAGTGCCAGGGTGACCGTTGGCAGGAGCCCCTCCGGCACAAAGGCCACGATGATGCCAACCCCAAAGATGAACGCCTCGGCCGTCCTCATGCCAGCGATCAGAGTCGCCAGGAGAAAGAACACGACCCCCAGACTCACCGCCGTCATGGTGATCCAGCGGACCGTCCGCCTGATCTCGAGCTGGATGGGGCTCTCCTCTTCCTGAATGGTCTGCGTCAGGTCCGCGATGCGGCCAAACTCGGTGTTCATCCCGGTAGCGATGACCACCGCGCGGCCACTGCCGGTCGCTACCGTCGTTCCAGCAAAGACCAGGTTGGCGATCTCGGCGCGGCTGAGGTCCGCCTGAAGGACCGCCTCGGCCGTCCGTCGCACAGGGGTCGACTCCCCCGTAAGGGTCGAGTTGTCGGTGCGGAGCTCGAACTCTTCGACCACACGGGCGTCGGCCGAGATG
>JAIMBM010000380.1 GCA_023511475.1 Anaerolineae bacterium | reverse complement strand
CAGTGGCCTCACAGCCGACCCTCACGGGCCAGCGGGCCTCTCCCCCAGAGCAGCCGAGGGGGAGCGCTGTCGCCAGCAGGGCAAGCAGGCGTAGGAATCGCCGGGCAGGTATCCCGCCCCCCATCGCCGCCGCACTCCTCGTCGTAGCAGGCTCGTCTGCAGCCAGAGGGTCGCCATCCGGCAGTGGGAAAAGCTCCGTTTCTGCCGACGCACCGATTGTGGGCCGCCCGGTAGCTTTTGTCAAGCAGAAAGTCCTGGCGGGAGGCGGCGGGCCATGCGAGGCGCATTGCCGGGCCAGGAGCGCGGGCTCCCCGGAGTCGGAGCCAGCTCAAACGGCCTCCGCCAACCTGGCGTTCTCAGCCTCCGCGACCTTGATCCCCTCCTGCTCCTTCACCTGGCTCAGAAGCAGCGCGCCACCGACAAAGAACACGATCAACGCGAGGATGCTCAACCGGCTCGAGCCGGTGAGTTGGCCGACAAGGGCAAAGAGCGCCGGACCGGCGATCCCCGCGATCTTGCTGGATACGTCGTAGAAGCCATAGAACTCGGCGCTGCGTGCCCGCGGGACCATCACCCCGAACAAGCTGCGGCTGAGGGCTTGCGTCCCACCCTGGACCATGCCGACGGCAAAGGCGAGCACCCAAAAGTGCCAGGCCACGCTCATAAAGTACCCGGCGCAGGCGATGAGGGTGTACCAGCCAAGGCCGAGCACGATCGCCCGCTTGGTGCCGATGCGGCTGGCAAGCCTGCCGAAGAGGAGGGAGAAGGGAATGCCAACGAACTGGGTGACGAGCAGCGCCCCGATCAGGTCCATCATCCCGATGCCGATCTCGGAGCCATAGATCGTGGCCATCTTGATGATGGTGCCGATGCCATCGTTGTACAGCCAGAAGGCGATCAGAAACAGAAAGAGCTGCCGATAGCTCCGCAGGCGGCGGAAAGTGTCGCCGAGGCGCCGGAACCCGGCCACGAGCGGGTTCAGGCCGGCGCCTACCCCACCGCTGTCCGCCGGCGGCTCGGGCACCCAGCGCAGGAGCGGCACGGTGAAGGCTCCCCACCAGAGGGCGACGCTCAGGAAGGAGAGGCGCGGCCCCAGCGTGCCAGGAAGGAACTGTACCATGGCGATGTTGACAGCAAGCAGCAGCCCCCCGCCGAGGTAGCCCATGGCGTAGCCCCTCGAGGACACATAGTCGATCTCATCCGGCCGGGCGATGTGCGGCAGAAGCGAGTCGTAAAAGACCGCCGCACCAGCAAAGCCGATGGACCCCGCCACGATGCACCCGAGCGCCAGAGGCCAATCCCCTTCCCGGACAAGGAAGAGCAGCGCCGTAGCCAGGATGCCAAACCCAGCAAACACGGCCAGCAGGCGCTTCTTGGCTCCGGTATAGTCGCCGATGGAGCCGAGCACGGGAGCGATCAATGCGCTGACGAGCAGGGAGAGGGCCGCAGCGTAGCCCCAGTAGACGGTAGCCGTGTTCCCCGGCAGGCCGGCGGCAGCTACCTTTTGGAAGTAGACCGGCAGCACCGCCGCCTCTACCGTCGTCGAGAAAGCCGAGTTGCCCCAGTCGTAGAAGCACCAGGCGTTGATGATGCGACGCCGCACCTGATTGACCATGGCATGCCCTCCTCTGGCGGTTGGTCCGCCGCAGCACGGCGATGGAAACACTCGCTCAAGAACAGCAGGCCGGGTCCGGCGCTGGCAGCGCCCGCTCCTCCACAGGGGCTTTGCCTCCTTCACCGGGGCTGCCGCTGCCTGCGGCCGCGAGGCGACCGCCCTGGCATGCATTATGCTCCTCTCTCCCTGTTCCGGCAAAAGCCGGCCCTGTCGGGCGGCGCCAGCCTGTGAGCAGCCCCGAGGGCTGCGACAGTGCAGGTCAGACGCTGCGGGGCAGCAGACCCGACGCACGTGCAGGCGCCATGGGTTCACCCTGCCCCAATAACCAGAGTGCACCCAGGCGGAGGTGCAGTGACATCCGCTTCGGGGTGCGCAAGGAGGAGGGATCGTGTATCGGCCGCGACTCCGTTGGGCCGCCGTGCCAGCCATCGTTGCCATCGTCGCGCTCCTTGCCGCATTCGCATCATTGCCTGTGGCGGCCCTGCAGATACGCCGGGGCGATGTGGTCACCATCGGAAGAGATGAAGTTGTGGGCGACACGGCTATCCTGGCGCAGAGTGCGATCATTGAAGGCACCGTCGACGGCGACCTCGTCATCGCCAGCACTGAGGCGCAAATCACCGGCACGGTGAACGGCCGCCTGTTCTGGGCGGGCGAGCAACTCACCATCGGCGGCACAGTGGCAGACTCGGTTTACGCCGCAGGCGTGGGGCTCAGCACCGGCCCCAACGCCTCGATTGGCCGCGACCTGGCCATGCTTGGGCTCTACCTCACAGTGGCGCCCGGCAGCTCTGTGGGGCAGGACGTGCTCATGGCCGGCAATCAGGCCGTCGTTGAGGGCACAGTGCAACGCGATGTCCGCTTCACCGGCCTCGCCCTGCAGATCAGGGGACCGGTAGGGGCAGCCACCATCTCGCGCCAGGCAGCACTGCCCGGCACCGAAGCCAGCGCTCACCCGATCGCGAGCCAGAGTGAGCCAGAAGGGGGCGCCAACCAGGCCCTCCTGCCCGGACGGGGCCCGGGCGAACTCCTCTCTGCAGCCTGGGCCGGCGCCTGGTAGGCGCCGACCACGGCAAGCCAGGTTCGCGCGGGCATCGCCAACTGGTTCCGCGCTCTGATAGCCTTCCTGGTTATCGGAGGGTTGGCGCTGTGGCTTGCTCCCCGCCCGTTCCGCGCCGCGGCTGAGGCCGCACGCGACAGGCCCCTGGCATCCCTCGGCTTCGGCCTCCTCGTGTGGCTGGGCGGCTATGTGCTGCTGGTGCTCGGAGCCATCGTCGTACTCACCGTCGCCACGATCCTGCTCATCGTGACTCTGGGGAACCTCGCTTCGGTGGCAGTGGGGATCGGCGCCGCGGTGCTCGGCCTCGCGCTGGCTGCATTCCTGTTGCTCGTGGCCTACGTGAGCAAGCTCGTTGTCGCCTATCTGATCGGCTCGCTCATCCTGGAGCAGCTGGCACGGGTGCCTCGGGAGCGATCGGGCTGGGCCCTGCTCATCGGTGTGCCAATACTGCTGCTGCTATCGGTCATCCCATTCGTAGGCGCCATCGTGGGCGCGGCTGCGACGGCTATCGGGTTGGGGGCCCTGTGGCTGACCTATCGCCAGAGATGGCGGCGCCCCCTGCGAGAGCCCGAGCCCGAATGGGCCTATGCCCGGGCCCCTGAGGAGCGGGAGCTTCCGCCCGAGCCCTGGATGCGCGGCCCGGGCATGCCCGGCAACCCGTAAGGCGATAGCCGACAGCCAACTCGGGTGGGCCGTCCGATGGGCCACGGCACGCAGGAGCGGCCTATCGGCTCCGCCTCAGGCTGTAGCGGCTACGCACGACAGGAGGAGCTGCCGCACCAGTGCCTTTGCTCCTGTGCACTCAGGGAACGGGCGTCGCTCCCAACTGGCCCGGTACGCAGGTCTGCACCTCGGGCACGGCCGTCTGCAGCTCGGGCACGAGGGTCTCGAGCCTGGGCACGACGGTCTGCAACTGCGGGAACGTCGTCTCGACCAGGCTGCCGACGACGGCCTGCACCGTCGCGGCCTGATCGGGCGCTACGGTCTGAAGCTGGGGGATCGCCGTCTGGAGCTCAGGAACAGCGGTCTGCGCCTCCGGAATGGCGGTGCGGAGCTGCGGCATCGTCGTCTGCGACAGCTCGCCAACCGCCGTCTGGAACCGGGGCGCGGCCGTACGGAGCCCGGCTCCCATGGTTGGCGCCGCGGTCTGCGCAAGCGGGCCCGACTCCTGCAGGAACGCCGGGCTGCAGCCCAACGCCACAGCGAGCGCTCCGACAAGGACAAGGGCTGCGAGGGGACGCCTTCGACAGCACATGGCTCTCCTCCCCGGTATCGGATGGTAGAGGTATCCGGGCCTTGAGGAGCAAGTTTCATGCCCAAGAGGCGATCGAGCCGGCGACCCTCGGTTGCCGCAACTGTCTAGACTCGCATCCTGGCAGCGCCGGCTGCCACGTGTTGCCGCCACCCCTGAAGCCCCCAGGCCCTGGAGTCTGGCCTTTTCAGGTCTTCATCCGTCACCACCGGCTCTCACGCTCCTGAGCCGCCGTGGGCGCCCCTCGGGTCGTCGCGGCCCCCACCCCGCGCCCCTCCCCCAAGCGGGCACGGCGTGCCCGC
>JAIMBM010000038.1 GCA_023511475.1 Anaerolineae bacterium | reverse complement strand
CCGAAATGCGCCGACGATTGTGGGATATACCCCTGCTCTTTGACAGTGTTGCTGGCCGCGGCTAGAATGGTCTGAGGTCACGTCATCCGCCGAGCCGGGGTGCCGGCGGCGGGAGGGTTTCCGCCATGGACCGATTCGTGCTGGCGGATGAGCCCGATCGGGGCGGTATGGGCGAGGCTGGGCAGGTAGTCGATTGGGAGAGCGCGCCGAGGTTTGTGGCGGATGCCATGCTGGGAAGGCTGGCGCGCTGGCTGCGCATCCTGGGCTACGACACACTGTACGACCCTCGCGGCCACGATGATGAGCTTGTGCGCATGGCGCGGGCAGAGGGGCGCATCCTGCTGACCCGAGACACGGGGCTGGTCTGCCGCCGGGGTGTGCGTAGCCTGCTCGTCTCACACGACCATGTCGAGGCGCAGTTGCGTCAGGTGTCGGCTGAGCTGGGCCTGCGAGCGCCCAATCGCTTCTCGCGCTGCCCGGTTTGCAATGAGCGGCTGGAGGCAGTGCCCAAGAGCTGGGCCTGGGGCTACGTGCCGCCATACACCTTCTGCACGCAGCAGGAGTTCAGGCTCTGCCCCGCGTGCAACCGATTCTACTGGCGTGGGACTCACTGGGAGCGAATGTGCTCGACCATAGGCAAGGAGGTACGAACTGGAGAGTAGCGAGCTGGCACGGCGCGTCGCCGATATCCTCGTCGACAAGCTTGCGGAGGACGTTGTCGTCCTGGACTTGCGTGGGACCACGATTGTGGCGGACTATTTCGTGATCACCACGGGGACGACGGAGCGCCAGTTGAATGCGCTGATCGATGCGCTGGTCGAAGGACTGCACGACGAGGGGGTTCAGCCCCTGAGGGTCGAAGGGACGCCAGAGTCCGGCTGGGTGCTCGTGGACTTTGGGGACGTGATCGTGCATCTGTTTGCGCCGGAGCGGCGGTCCTACTATCGGCTGGAGCAGCTCTGGAGCGGAGCCAGGGTCGTCGTGCGCATAGCCTGAGAGGCTGCACAGGAAGGGCCCCATGAACCGAATAGCGGACTTTGCCCGGCTCGTGGCCGACAATGTCGAGCGCGTGATCGTGGGCAAGCGAGAGGCAATCGAGCTGCTGCTCGTCGCGCTCCTGTGTGATGGCCACGTCCTGATCGAGGACGTGCCGGGGGTCGGCAAGACGATGCTGGCGCGCGCTCTGGCCATATCTCTGGGAGGGACCTTCAAGCGCCTGCAGTGCACGCCTGACCTCTTGCCGAACGATGTGACGGGCGTGTCGGTGTACAACCAGAAGACGGGCGAGTTCGAGTTTCGGCCGGGGCCTGTGTTTGTCAACGTGCTCCTTGCCGATGAGCTCAACCGGGCAACGCCGCGAACCCAGTCGGCGCTCCTCGAGTGCATGGGCGAGGCGCAGGTCACTGTCGATGGCGTGACTCATCCCCTGCCGCGGCCCTTCCTCGTCCTGGCCACTCAGAACCCGATCGAGTACGAGGGCACCTTCCCGCTTCCCGAGGCCCAGCTCGATCGGTTTTTCATGCGTGTGCGCCTCGGGTATCCAACCCAAGATGAGGAGCGCCAGATCGTGCAGAACCTGCGGCGAAGGCACCCGATCGAGAGCCTGTCGCAGGTTGCGGATGGGCGGCAGGTGCCCGAGTTGCAGGCCGAGGTGTGGGAAGTACACATTGACGACTCGGTGCAGGACTATATCCTGCGGTTGGTCCAGGCGACTCGCACGCATCCGGACCTCGCGCTGGGCGCGAGCCCTCGTGGCACGCTCGCCCTCTCGAAGGCAGCGCAGGCTCTGGCCGCGATCCGTGGGCGCGACTTTGTGCTGCCGGACGACGTGAAGGTGCTGGCGGCGCCGGTGCTGGAGCATCGGCTGATCGTCTCCCCCGAGAGCAGCCTGCGCGGCCGTACAGCAGCCTGGGTCATGGGCGACATCCTTCGGCAGACGGCCCTGGTGATCACAGAGCCGCCGTCCTGAAGGCGGCGGTGGAGGCAAAGTGTCGGGCCTGGCGAGCTTTGTCCTCGCGTTGCTGCTCCTGGCCGCGTTTCTGAGGGTCGACTTTTTCCACTATCTCTTCTACCTCACGGTGGGGATCGTCGTCCTCGGCCGCTGGTGGGCCCAGCGCGCGGCGCGTGCCGTCGCGTATCGCCGCGAGTACCCGGAGCGGGTCTTTTGGGGCGAGCGCCCGGTCGTGCGCCTCGAGCTCTGGAACAGAGGGTATCTGCCAGTCCTCTGGCTGCGCGTTCACGACAGCCTCCCGATCGAGCTGAGCAGCCCCAACTTTTATCACCGCGTTCTGTCGCTGCTGCCCCGCGAGCGGATGCTGCTCAGCTACCAGCTCGACTGCCGGCGTCGGGGCTATTACCGCCTCGGGCCGTTGTCTCTGGAGGCGGGCGATCTGCTCGGCACCACCCGCATCTCCCTCAGCCACGACGATGCCGCGACGATGGTGGTCTATCCAAGGATCATCCCGCTGGCCGGCCTCGGGCTGCCCTCGCGTACCCCCTACGGCTCGATGCGCAGCAAGCAGCGCATCTTTGAGGATCCCTCCCGGGTGCTGGGTGTGCGCGACTATGTTCCGGGCGATAGCCTCCGGCATGTTGCCTGGAAGACGAGCGCCATCCTCGGGCGACTGCAGGTCAAGCGCTACCAGCCAGCGATTGCCCTCGACACCACGATCCTTCTCAACCTCGACCGGGCGGACTATAGCCACATGCGCGTGTACGTCGCGAGCGAGCTGGCGATCGTGCTGGCCGCGTCGCTAGCCAACTGGCTTGTCGAGCACCGGCAGGCCGTTGGGCTGTGCACCAACGGCCGTGACCCCCTTGCAGAGGCCGGGCAGGTGAGCACGCTGCTGCAGCCGCGCAAGGGGCGCGGCGCCCTCATGCGCATACTGGACCTGCTGGCCCGTATTCAGCTCACGGAAGGGCAGGATTTTGCGGCCCTCCTCCGGCGGCAGGCCGGTCAGCTGCCCTGGGGCTCGACCCTCGCGATTGTCACGGGGCGCGTGGGAGACGGGCTCTTCCCTGCGCTGGCGGGGCTCCGTCGAGCAGGGTTCAGCGTGGTCCTCTACTCGGTCGACCCATCGACCGCCTTTGAGGCGATCCGCCGCCGGGCCACGCTCATCGGGGTGATGAGCCATGCAGTGTGGGACGAGGCCGACCTCGAGCACGGGGTGCTGGCAGTCAGGGGGCAACCATGAGGCTCTTCCGGGCGGGAGAAGCCTTTCGTATCTTGATCGTTGCGGTGATGATGGCCTGCCTGGCATCGGCGGTGCTGGAGCTCGTGGCACGGGTGAACGCCGGATTCGACCCTGCGCCCCTCATGGTGCTGGTGCCTCTCGTCTGTCTTGAGGGCATTGCGACCGACCGGCTGGCGAGGCAGATCCCTGAGGCCTCCCTGAGGTTGCGGCTGCGTCTGGTGGAGTGGGTCGTGATACTCGTCCTGCTGCGGCTGGCGCTTGTGCTGGCTCAGGGGGTCGATGCCCTGGAAGCGGCGGCCGGGCGCTGGGTGGCGCACCCGGGCAGCCTGTTCGATGGGGGGCTTGTGGGCGGGGCGGCACTGCTCTTCATCGTCTGGTGGTTGGGGATCGCGATGTCCCGCGGGCTGGAGGCCCTCGGGCCGGAGGCCGAGGCCCCGCCGCCGAAGGACTCGGCCGCATACTATGCCTGGATCACGCGCCCTCGCGCCGCACAGCGCGCGGAGGCCTGGGAAAACCTCGTCCGCCTGTTCTTGATCGGTGGGATGGTGGTCCTCGTGGCGAGCGGGCTCTCCCGGCTGGACGTGCAGGCGGCACTGAGCCTGCGCAACCCCGCCATAGCAGGCATTCTCGGGAACGTGCTCGGCTACTTTGTCCTGGGTTTCGTGCTGCTGGCACACGGGCACTACGCTGCTCTGCGGCAACGCTGGGAGCGTGAGGGCGTGCCGGTTATGGCGGCGCTGTCGAAGCGGTGGGCGGTGCTCGGGGTGGCCTTCTCGGCGCTTGTCGCGCTGCTGGCGCTGCTCCTGCCGACAAGACCCTCGCTGCGGCTCTTTGCGGCCGTGTACGACCTGCTCTGGGCGGCCCTGTACTATGTGTGGGTCGCGGTGATGGTCGTGCTGGCGTTGATAGGGTACCTCTTGTCGCTCCTCGCGAGGCTTCTCGGTGTGGGGCCTGCCCCGTCCTCTGGGGAGGGAGTCGTCGTCCGATTCGCGCCCCCCGAGCCTCAGGCGCCGGCTCAGAGGCTGGCCTGGTGGGAGGCGCTGCAGGGACTCCTGCTCTGGGCGCTGATCGCGGTGTCGGTGGGCTATGCCCTGCTGCGTTTTGTGCGTGAACGCAGGGACCTCTGGAAAGAGCTTGCAGGCCGGCGAGGTCCGGTGGCGTGGGTGGCGAGGCTCCTTCGGGCGGTGTGGCGGTGGCTGGCCGGGGCAAGGGCGGGCATCGAGGTGCGGTGGCGCAGACTGGTGGCGCGTGCTCCGCAGGTGGGGGCGACGGGGCGCGCGCGCCGCTCGCGGGCAAGGTTCCGCGCCGAGACGCCCCGGCAGCAGGTGCGGCTGCTCTATCTGCTGGGGCTGGAGGAGATGGGGCAGGCCGGGCATCCGCGGGCACCCTCGGATACGCCCTACGAGTACGCGCAACGCCATGCGCCCGAGCTCGAGGAGGGTGGAGGCGAGCTCGAGCAGCTCACCGAGGCGTTCGTGCAGGCGAGGTACAGCCGGCGCGAGTTCACCGCCGGCGAAGTGGGGCTGCTCCGGAGCGCGCTGCGGCGCCTGCGTGCCGCGTGCCGCCGCCTTGTGCAGCGCTCCTGATTCCCCTGATCGATGCGAGCTCTCGCAGCGAACCCGCACACTGAGCCGATTCCGGTTGAGGCGCGGTGGAGCGAGCTGCGCCGTCTCAGCACACCCGCGCTCTCCACGGTGCGAGCGGAGCCGGTGGTGCCCGTCTGCGCTCGGGCTCGAATGAGCCTGTCTGGAAGCGCGCGGCCGGGTCCGGCGCCCGCTCCGCGGATTGCAGGCTCCGATGGGCGCGGAGGGCTGATGGCTCGTGGTGCGGGCCAATCCAGCCCATACATGGAGCGCCATACCTCTCGTCACCTGGCACATATGTTGCTAGCCCACATCGAGCGACCGCAGGCTCGCTGTGGCGGCGCCACCATCAATCAATGGCAAGCAGTGCCCGGTGGGCCCGGCGCAGACTCGAGGAGGAGGGCTATGACCACTCGCGAGCAGATGGCCGAGGAGGCAGAGAGGACCGGGGAGAAGGTGAAGGAGCAGATGCGCCCCATGCAGGAGCAGCTGCAGCAAGGCGCCGAGAGCGTTCGCCAGAGCGTGGCCTCGGGCCTGCACACGGCAGCCGAGCGCATCCGCCAACAGGGTGCTGGGATGGAGAGACCTGGCCTCGCGAGCCGCGTGGCCGAACCACTCGATCGAGGAGCGCAGTATCTCGGCAGTCGGTCGCTGCCCCAGATCCGGGAGGATGTCACGAGAACGGCGCGTGAGCATCCGCTGTGGACGGCCGTTGGGGTCTTTGCGGCTGCGTTTCTCCTCGGGCGCCTGCTGAGGCGGAGGTGACAGCATGGAGGAGGTCCGGGAGCGCTCCCTGACCGACCTGGTCGCAGAGATCATGCGCGATCTGCAGCGCCTGGTGCGCGATGAGGTGCGGCTGGCGCGCACAGAGATCTCGGAGAGCATTGCCGACGTGGCCACGGGGGTGGCGGCGTTGGGCGTCGCCGCTGTGATGGCTTTCCTGGGCGTGGCCTTCATCGGTGTGGCAGCCTTCTTTGCACTGCTGCTGGCGCTGCCGGGGTGGGCGTCCGGCCTGCTGGTGGCCGCAGGGTTCTTCATCCTTGCGGCTATCGCGTTCTTTGTCGGGCGGTCGCAGCTGAAGATGTCGCGATTGCGCCCCGAGCAGACCATACGCTCTTTGGAGGAGGACAGGGAGTGGCTGGAGAGCCGTCTCAGATAAGGCGAGATATCGCGGAAACCCGCCGGGAGATCGACGTCCACCTCCAGGAACTGGGCGGGCGCGTGCGGCGGGGGCTGAACGTGAGTGAGCAGGCACGTCGGAACCTGACCTACGTGCTCGGGGCGACCGTGCTCGCGGGCCTGGCCGCCGGTGTGTTCTTTGGCGGATTCCGGCGCCCGAAGCGACGCGCCAGGGTCGCCGCCGAACGGCTGCGCAGGGAGATCAGCAGCGACATTCCTTGAGCCCAGCCGGGGCGGTCTGCGAGGAATCGGGCTGAATAGTGCCCCACGGGGGATAGGGGCCAGCCTCCGCTGCAGCGCCGTCTTGTCACATGAGAAGCTACGGGTGACGGCTCGTCTTCGAGAAGGTGACCTGGCAGCAGCACAGGCAAGCCTGCCCTCAGGGCGAACTACACCCCACCCTCACGGGCTGCTTGACCACCTTCGGTCGGGAGGGTAGAATGAGCTATCCGCCTGGCGGAGGTGGGCGAGCGGTATGGACCTCTTCGAGCATGCGCGGCAGGACGAAATCAGACGGGAGATGCCCCTCGCTGCCCGTATGCGCCCGCGCACCCTCGATGACCTCGTCGGGCAAGAGCAGATTGTAGGTCCGGGCAGGCTCCTCCGCCGCGCCATTGAGGCCGACCGCCTCTTCTCCTCCATCATCCTGTGGGGTCCCCCGGGAACAGGGAAGACGAGCCTCGCCATGATCATCGCCGAGAGGACACTGGCACACTTTGAGGCCCTGAGTGCGGTGCTCTCGGGCGTCTCCGATCTGCGTCGGGTCGTCACTGAGGCGCGAGAGCGCCGAATCATGCACGGACAGCGGACGATCCTCCTCGTCGATGAGATTCACCGCTTCAACAAGGCGCAGCAGGATGCGTTGCTGCCGCACGTCGAGAATGGCACGGTCACGCTGATCGGCGCGACGACCGAAAACCCCTACTTTGAGGTGAACAGTGCCCTCCTCTCCCGCTCGCGGGTCTTCCAGCTGCGGCCTCTGGGTGAGGCGGAGCTGAGGCTGCTCCTGCAGCGTGCGCTGGAGGATAGAGACCGGGGCTATGGCGACCGCAGGATCGTGGTGACGGACGAGGCGATGGCGCACCTCGCCCGCATCGCCGGAGGTGACGCGCGGGTGGCGTACAACGCTCTGGAGCTCGCGGTCGAGTCCACCCCGCCCGGCAGCGATGGCGTCATCCGCATCGACCTGGAGGTCGCGCAGGAATCGATCCAGCGCCGGGCGGTCCTCTACGATCGGGACGGCGATGCCCACTACGACACCATCTCGGCCTTTATCAAGAGCGTACGGGGGTCGGACCCCGACGCGGCCCTCTACTGGCTGGCCAAGATGATCTATGCTGGCGAGGACCCCAAGTTCATCATGCGCCGTCTGCTCATCCTTGCCGCCGAGGACATCGGCCTTGCCGATCCGCAGGCCATCGCGGTGACGGCTGCCTGTGCGCGGGCGCTGGAGTGGGTCGGGCTGCCAGAGGGGCAGTACCACCTGGCGGAGGCCACGCTCTACCTGGCGACGGCTCCCAAGTCTAACTCTTGCGGCGCCTACTGGCGCGCCCTTGCGACCGTGGAAGAGGAAGGAAAGACGGAGGTGCCCCGGCACCTGCAGGATGCGAGCCGGGATGCGCAGGGCCTCGGCCACGGCGATGGGTACAGGTACCCCCACGCCTACCGCGGCCACTGGCTGCCGCAGCAGTACCTTCCGGATGCCTTGCAGGGAAGGGTCTTCTATGAGCCAGGCGATCTGGGCTATGAGGCACAGATTCGCGACGAGGTCGCCCGGCGGCGGGAGACGACCCTGGCGGCGCTAGCTGAGGCCGAGGCCCTGTACGATGCGGAGCCTTCGCCCGGGCCGCCGGCCTCGAGCCGCTGGCTGGAGCGGACCCTGAGCAGCGTTGGCGAGCAGCTGGCCGAGCTGCGGGACAGAGTGATGGCCCTCGCTGCCATCGACCGGCAGGATCTGGTGCTGGACCTGAACGCGGCCACGGGGCTCCTGACCTGGGAGGCCGTCCGGCGTGCCCCCGAGGGCGGAGTGTGGGCTCTGGCACGCGACGAACGGGTGGCGACCTCGCTCCGTCAGCAGGCAGAGCGGATTGAGGCGCTCTCCCGACCCGTGATCGTGGAGGGGCCTCTACACTCGCTTCCCGCGCTGATCGAGGCGCAGGGGCAGGGCGGGGTGCGCTTTGACGTGGCCATCGGGCGCAACGCCCTCACGCGCGCCGAGGGTTGGGTGGCCGCGGCGCGGGCCATCGCACAGGTGCTGCGGCCGGGCGGCAGGCTGGTGCTCGCCGAAGTGCTGCCGCGGCACGGGCAGCGCCTGTACCGCCTGGTGGACCTCTCCCCGCTGAGAGAGGACCTGGCCCGGCGGCTGCAGGCCGCGGAGGAGGCCATCTACAGCGATCCGGACGACCCTCTCGTGCGCTGGGATGCTCCGGACCTCGAGGCCGCCCTGCGGGAGGCGGGGTTTGCGCAGGTGCGCGTTGAGGTGCTCAGGCACACGGCCACACAGCGCATCGGTGGCGAGCAACTCGCGCACTGGTTCGCCCTCGAGCGCGCTGGGCGCCCCAGCTATGCGATGCGGCTGCTCGACAGTCTCACGGTCGACGAGGTGTCGGCCGTGCGTGACCTGTACCAGGCGCAGCTCTGGGGAAAGGTGGTGAGCTGGACCTCCAGCGTGGCCTACGCTGTGGCCAGATGGCCTGGCTGAAAGACCCACCCCGGAGGCTCACAAAGCCGCCCCTCGATGTTGTGCCTGTCACCGTGGCTGTGCGCCCGCGTGGCCGGGCCCTGCTATGGCCACGGCGAGAGGCCGCTCCGGCGATAGTTGATGTTGACCATCGCCAGGTCACGGATGTCGATCATGCCATCGCGGTTGATGTCGGCGAGGTGTCCGAGGCCAAAGTTGCGCGGGTCACCCGCGGCGTGCCAGGTGTAGCACGGGTCGGGGCCCCAGCCGGGGTCGCCACTCCGCATGCCGAAACGGCTCAGCACAAAGGTCAGATCCTGCAGGTCGATGACCCCATCGGGCGGGCCGGGAATGGTGACCGTGGCGCCCCCCGGGCACCCGGCACCCCGGGATACGACCGCGTTGTCGCCGACGACGTCCCCGCCCAGCAGCGTCACCGGGGGCAGGGTCACGGACGTCTCGGACCCCACCGTCACCCTCCGCTCGGCCCGTAGATAGCCGGGCAGCAAGAGCGTCACGGTAAAGCTCGCCGAAGGCGAAGCAAAGCTGTAAGTGCCGTCGGTGTCTGTCGTGGCTACCAGCTCGCCGTCCGTCAGGACCTGAACGCCGCCGTAGCGCTCTGGGCTGGCCTCCGCGCCCTGGAGGATGACGCGTCCCGAAACCATCCGGGCCCCGGTCGTCACCTGACAGTGGACCCGGTTGTGGGCAATGGGCACCTGGAGAGGGGGCGCTGCCGAAGAGAGGGACGAGTCGGTGATGGTGAGGGCGGATGTCCCGCTCTCCCTGACCCTGAGGTGCAGCGTGGCCAGCACGCCGGAGCCGCTCATCCCCGAGGGCAGGGAGTCGAGCGCGGCTGAGAGATCGATGATCCCGCCTGCGTTATCCCAGGTCGTGGACCACACCGACGGGGTGAACCATGACCCCGCGGACACGCCGACGACCTCCAGGACCGAGCTCGAAAAGGCGATGCGCGTCTGCAGCGCCTGCAGGCCGGGGACGTTGCTGATCCGGAGGTCAGCGTCGAAAGTGTCTCCGGAGTAGTAGGGACCGCCGGGGCACGACAGCCACAGCAGAGGCACCACAGCCGAGGCCGAGCGCTCGATGGGAGGATGGTGCCCGTCGGCAATGATGGCGGTGTTGGTGATCGCGCCTGTGGCCGTTTCGGGTAGGGTTACCCGCACAGCGTATCGGACCCAGGCCTGCGTGCCAACGGGCACCGGTCCCGTCCACAGGACGCGGTTGTTGGCCGCATCGTAGCTCGGGGAGTCACCCGAGGCGGTCAGCGACCCCATTACAAAGGATGTACCGAGGGGCACGGGGTCGGTGATCGATGCGGTCGCTTCGATCGAGCCGGTGTTGGTCACCGCGACGGTGAAGGTGATCAGGTCCCCGCTCGCAACGGCTGCAGGCTCTGCAGATTTGACCGAGGTATCGAGCCGCGGTCCAGCGGCGATGATGGTCACGGCGCTGCGGTTTATGCGCGGCGACACGTTCACGATCGAGGCTGTGTTGGTGATCGCCGTGCCGTGGCTCAGGCAATCGTCAATGCGTACGCAAAAGCTGATCACGCGGGAGGCAGTGGCGGGAAGCGTCCCGACCCAGCGGATGGCGTTGGTTGCGGAGTCATAGCTGCAGTTGAACACACTGCCGGGCACGTAGGCCGTGTGTGCCGGAATGGGGTCGCTCAAGGAAACGAGTGCGGCCCGGTTTCCTGTGTTCAGGAGCGTGACGGTGTAGGTCAGAATGTCGCCTGGCAGTGCGCTGCTCCGGTCGACGGCCTTGGTGGTGCCCGAGAGGTTGGCAGCATCGGCGACGAGAGCGGTCGCCTCGAGGGCCAGGGGCGGATTGACGTGATCGTCGATCGTCGCGGTGTTGGTGATGGGCGTGTTGGCGGCCGTACCGGGGAGCACGCGTGCCGAGAAGGTCAGAGTGACCGGCGCGCCGGGGGCGATGGTCCCTTGCCAGATGACGGTGTCGGTCGCCGCGGTGTAGGTGATCTCCCCGGAGCTCGCCGTCGCCGAGCCCTCGACATAAGTAGTGTCGGCGGGGATGGGGTCACTGAGGTCTGCTGTCGCGTCGGTTTCCCCCGCGTTACGCAGGACGATCGTGTAGGTAAGAGGGTCCCCCGCGCGGACGGAGGCTGGGGCTACGGTCATCTCGGAGGCACTGAGGTCCGGCCCGCCAGCCTGCGCAGCGAGGCGCCTGGCAATGCGAGGGCCGACCGGGCTCTGCCCGCCGCCAGACGGCCAGGCAGACCCCGCAGGCCTGTGATCGGGCGATTCCTGCGGCCGTGCCGTCGAGGTTGAGGCCACGACTGCGAGCAGGATACTGGCAACGAGCAAGAGCCTGAGACCCCGGTTTGGCATTCCTCCTCCTGCCGTCAGGGCGTCGACGATGCGTTGAGTACCAGCGGCAGATGCACCGTGTATAGCGCGGGTGGCTGGCTGGGTGGCGGGCAGATGTTGACGTTGACGTCGTCGACCATGAAGGAGGCCGTACCGCTGCCTGCGAGCTCGAAGTGGACTCTCACCGTCTGCCCTCTGTAGGCTGCCAGGTCGATCACGGGCGATGGATGCCAGGCGCTATCGGCGTCAGCGCCGCTGTGGGTACCCAGGGTCTGCAGCAGGCTGCCCTGGTCATCCAGCAGGTCGACCCGCAGAGCGTCGCTGGAGCACGCTGGGCCCTCGCAGTGGGCCCAGTACCAGTACTGCAGCTCGGCGTTCACGGCTTCGCTGCCGATGCTGAACGCCTGCCAGAGGGAGTCGGTCCAGCCGTCGTACCCCATCTCGTAGCCGCCGAGCCAGGCGCTGTGGGTGCCGGTGTGGCCCATCTGGTTGAATACCTGGGTACTGCCACCCAGCACCCAGGGTGCGGTGCCCTCCTCAAAACTGGGATTGCGCAGCACCTGGGCACACAAGAGGGGCGTGTCGATGGTCAGCGAGCCATCCTCCAGGGTGAGCGGCAGGACCAGGCTGTCGGCCGAGATGAGCGCCGTATCCCCGGCACGGAATCGCAGTTGGGCCTCTCCTGGTTGCAGCGCCTGGAAGCTGAGACGGATGAGCGGGCCGGTCCCGGAAGGATAGGGGGCAGAGGAGCGGACCACCTCCCAGGCGATGAGGCCGGCGGCGTTGTCGACCTGGCTCGTGCGGACGAATGTTGGGGCGTAGAAGGGCGTGCTGGCAATGGTGACGCCCGGGGCACTCTCGACTACTCGGAGGCGGCTTGCGTCAAAGTCGATGTACAGTGCGACCCCGGCAAGGGGTTCGGCGTCGACGACCAGCACCTCGACCGTGGTTGTGTCGCCGACGGAGAGGGTCGTGACCTGCGGGACGATCCTCAGCGTGGCAAGGCCTGGTGCTGCAGGGCGTGTCGCTCTCGCCTGGTGTGGAAAGGCGCTGCCCAGCGCCGTGAGCAGGATCACCGCCAGGAACGCGAGCAGCCGCAGCCGGCCGGGCATAGAGCGAGTGCATGGCCAGGTGTGCCTCGCCGCTTTCGGGCTCATGTGGTGCATCCTCAGTGTCACACCGGGTATCTTGCCACCCTCGCCTGCGTACGCTTTGCCTGTCTACTTTTAGACGCAAGGAGCTGCCGAAAGATACGCTCTGCTCGTGCCTGTGGGTCTGGTTTGGCTTCGAGGCAGGCTGATCAGTGCGGCTGCTGATGGGACGTCCCTGCCCCTGATGCTGCGCCGAGGATGCCCCTCCCCCAGGCAGGCGCCCGGCGCCTGCCTGGGGCAGGGGTGATGACAGACGGGCGTTTTCGGGCGGTCGAGCGCGCCGCGGCG
>JAIMBM010000379.1 GCA_023511475.1 Anaerolineae bacterium | reverse complement strand
GGGCTGTGCATCCCCGCCCACGTGGACCGGCCGGCGAACAGCCTGCTGGTGAACCTGGGTTTTGTGCCGCCGGGGCTCGATGTGCCCGGGCTGGAGGTCTCCCCGCGGGTCGCGGTCAACGAGTTCCGGAAGGCCAACCCCGAGCTTGCCCGGTTCGGGCTGGTCTGCTCAGGCGACGCGCATCGGCTCAGCGAGTTGGTCAAGAGGACGCTGGTCGTGAGTCGGGCGGCGACGGTGCGCGAGCTGCGGCAGGCACTGCGCGGTGAAGGCGACCTGAGTGTCTCGGTTATCTGACTGGCAACGAGGAGGGAAGACGTGAGCGACGCAGTGGCGCAGGAGACGGTGGAGCTGGCACCTCTCCAGCAGATCATCGACGAGTACAAAGGCCAGCGCGGGGTCCTGATCCAGGTGCTGCAACGCGCACAGGAGACCTATGGCTACCTGCCGCCCGAGGTGCTAAAGGCCATCTCCAAAGGCCTGGGGGTGCCGTTGAGCCAGGTCTATGGCGTCGTTACCTTCTATGCCCAGTTCTACCTGACGCGGCGCGGAAAGCACGTCATCCGCACCTGCGATGGCACCGCCTGCCATGTGCGGGGCGCCGCCAAGGTGATCGACGCCATCCAGAAAGAGCTTGGCATCAAGGCAGGGGAGACGACGCCCGACTACCAGTTCACCTTCGAGGTCGTGTACTGCCTCGGTTCATGTGGCCTTGCGCCCGTTGCCGTCGTCAACGACCAGGTCGTCGGCAGACTCGTGCCGGAGAAGATGCTGCAGATCATCCGGGACCTGAGGGAAGCATAAGGAGCTGTTTGTGCGCGAGCTTGCCTTGCACATCCTCGATGTGCTGGAGAATGCCGTCGAGGCGGGGGCAACGCGCATTACCTTAACCATCGAAGAGGACTCGTCCTGCGATCGGTTCACCTTCACTGTACGGGATAACGGGCGCGGGATGCCGCCAGAGCTGGCAGCCAGGGTGCTGGACCCCTTTGTCACCACACGACAGACCCGGCATGTCGGACTCGGGTTGCCGCTCCTTGCGGCCGCGGCAGAGCGGGCCGGCGGCGGTGTGCAGGTGAGGTCCGAGCCGGGTAGAGGCACGGAGGTATCGGCGACCTTCCGGCTCCGGCACTGGGACCGGGCGCCGCTCGGTGACCTACCTGGCACCCTGCTGGCACTCATCCTGGGCAAGGAGGGCGTGCATCTGACGTACCTGCACCGTGTCGATGGCCGCGAGTTCCGCCTCGACACTGCAGAGCTTCGGCAGGCCCTTGGCGAGGTGCCGCTCACGCACCCGTCGGTACGACGCTGGCTGCAGGAGTATCTGCGGGAAGGCATTGCCGGGCTCGAGAGACCGGTCGAGTAATAAGGATATGGTCAACGACCGCCCAACAGCCCCCGCTGGGGCCGCTCGGGGACGGTCGTATGCAGAGGAGGGGACGCGATGCCCAAGATCAAGAGTCTAGACGACCTCAGGAGGATCCGGGAGGAGGCGCAGCAGGACCTCAGAGTGCGGTTGGAGACGGGAACGCGCATCATCGTCGGCATGGGGACGTGCGGGATCGCGGCGGGGGCGCGCGACGTCATGCGCGCCATCCTCGAGGAGCTGGACAGGCGGAAGATTGACGCTCACGTCGAGACCGTGGGCTGCATTGGCATGTGCTCGTGCGAGCCCCTCGTCGACATCGAGCAGGCAGGCCATGCCCGCGTGACCTACCGCAACATCAAGCCCCACATGGTCCCTCGCCTGATCGAGGAGCACCTCATCAACGGGCGAGTGGTAGAGGAGTGGGTGGTCGGCCGGCTACCCGCCAGCTAGGCAGCGATGAGCCGTCCACACTGACGTCAGGAGGACATCAATGGCAGAACCCTTGTACCGGGCCAACGTCCTGGTCTGCGGCGGAACAGGCTGTACAGCCTCGGGCTCGCAGGCGGTCCTGGGGGCCATGGCCAGGGAACTCGAGCGCCGCGGCCTGACCGGGGAGGTCCGGCTGGTAGAGACCGGTTGCCGTGGCTTCTGCGCGATGGGACCGGTGATGATCATCTATCCCGAAGGCATCTTCTACTGCCAGGTTACGGCGGCGGATGTGCCGACCATCGTCGAGGAGACGCTGGTGAAGGGCCGCGTGGTCGACCGCCTCACCTACAAGGAGCCGGTCACCCAGCGGTCTATTCCCCTCTACAAGGACATTGGCTTCTACGGGAAGCAGTTCCGCATTGCCCTGCGCAACTGCGGCCTGATCAACCCCGAGAACATCGAAGAGTATATCGCCCGCGATGGCTATGCTGCGCTGGCAAAGGCGCTGACCGAGATGACGCCGGACGACGTTATCGACACGGTCAGGCGGGCTGGCCTGCGCGGCCGCGGCGGCGCCGGCTTCCCGGTCGGGCTCAAGTGGGAGCTGTGCCGCAAGTCGCCGGGGAATGAGAAGTATATCCTCTGCAACGCGGACGAGGGCGACCCGGGTGCCTTCATGGACCGCTCCATCCTCGAGGGCGACCCGCACAGTGTCGTCGAGGGGATGATTATCGGCAGCTATGCCATCGGGGCGCAGGAGGGGTACATCTACTGCCGCGCTGAGTATCCTCTGGCCATCCAGAGGCTCAAGATCGCCATCCAGCAGGCGGAGGAGTACGGCCTTCTGGGTGACAATATCCTCGGCAGCTCGCACAGCTTCCGCCTGCACATCAAAGAGGGCGCGGGGGCCTTTGTGTGCGGCGAGGAGACCGCCCTCATGGCCTCGGTGGAGGGGCGGCGCGGTGAGCCGCGTCCTCGCCCGCCCTATCCGGCCGTGGCCGGCCTGTGGAACAAGCCCTCGAACATCAACAACGTCAAGTCCTACGCGAACATCCCGCCGATCATCCTGAACGGGGCGGAGTGGTTCGCCTCCCGTGGCACGGAGCGCAGCAAGGGCACAGCGGTCTTTGCACTCACCGGCAAGGTGAACAACACCGGCCTCGTCGAGGTGCCCATGGGCATCACTCTCGGCGAGATCATCTTCGATGTGGGCGGCGGCATCCCCAACGGGAAAAAGTTCAAGGCTGTGCAGACCGGTGGCCCTCTTGGAGGCTGCCTCCCGGCCTCGCACCTGAACACTCCCGTCGACTATGAGTCCCTCACTGAGGCCGGCGCTACCATGGGCTCGGGCGGCATGATCGTGGCCGACGAGGACACCTGCATGGTGGAGCTAGCCAAGTTCTTCCTGACCTTCGCGCAGGCCGAGTCCTGTGGCAAGTGTGTGCCCTGCCGGGTTGGTGGCAAGCGGATGCTGGAGATCCTCACCCGCATCTGCGAGGGAAAGGGCACGATGGAGGACCTCGACACCATCCGCGAGCTGGCGGATGGGATGAACACGGCCTCCCTCTGCGCTCTCGGGCAGCTCACGCCGGGGCCGGTACGGGCAACGCTCCGCTACTTCCTCGACGAGTACGAGGCCCATATCAGGGACAAGTACTGCCCCGCCGGGGTGTGCAAGGCGCTGGTGCGCGCCCGCTGCATCAACTCCTGCCCTGCGGGGGTCGATGTGCCCAGCTATGTCGCGGCCATCGCTGCGGGCCAGTACGCCGAGGGCCTCGCGATCCATCGCGAGCGCAACCCCTTCCCGCTGGCCTGTGGGCGCGTGTGCCCCGCCTTCTGTGAGGAGCGCTGCCGCCGCGGCGATATCGACGAGGCAGTAGCGATCCGGCAGCTCAAGCGCTTCATGGCCGACCATGAGGCGGAGGTGCCGTGGACCCCCACGGTGCCGGCACAAAAGTGGCCGGAGAGGGTGGCCGTCGTCGGTGGCGGCCCAGCTGGTCTGACGGCGGCGCTGCGGCTGGCCGAGCGCGGCTATGAGGTGACCGTCTTTGAGGCGGCTCCCGAACCGGGTGGCTGGATGACCTACGGCATACCCGAGTATCGCCTGCCGAAGGCGATCCTCCGCAAGGAGATCGAGGCCATCAAGCGGGCGGGGGTGGAGATCCGCACCAACACGGCGCTCGGCAGGGACTTTACCCTGGATGACCTCATGGGCAAGATGGGCTACAAGGCCGTGGTGCTCGCCATCGGCACGCAGGTCAGCCGGCGGCTGCGCATCCCGGGCGAGGACCTCTCGGGGGTGATCCACGCGACCGACTTTTTGCGGGCCGTGGCCATGGGGGAGGCACCGGACGTCGCCGGCAAGCGCGTGGTGGTGGTCGGCGGCGGCAACACGGCCATGGACGCGGCGCGGACGGCGCTCCGCCGCGGGGCTGCTGCGGTGC
>JAIMBM010000378.1 GCA_023511475.1 Anaerolineae bacterium | reverse complement strand
GCCCTCCACCTTCTCGAATTTGCAGACGAAATAATCGGCATTGTCGAAGCCGACGCTTCTCGCGATCTCGTACACCCGCATCTCGGTCTGGCGCAGCAGCCGTTTGGCGTGGTCGATGCGGATTTGCAGCAAATAATCGTTGAAGTAGATTCCGTACGTCTTCTTGAACAGCTGTCCGAGATAGACCGGGTTCATATAGAAACGGGCGGCGATGCTCTTCAGACTGATGTCTTCGTTGTAGTGGCTCTCGATAAAGCTCTTGATCTTGACGATGTCGCCCTTGGCGCTGCTGCGGCGCAGCCGGGCCGCAAGCTCCGCGCTCTCCTCGACGAAGGAGAGGAACCGCTCCTTGAGGCCGGCCAGGTAACGGGCAAGAAAACCGTCTCGGTCGTAACAAATTTTTGCCTCATCGACTAGATCGAGGAAGAGCAGGCTCCCGGCCTCGACTTCCGCGGGGGTATTGAGGACGGGGGACCACTCCGGCGCCAGCCCTGCGGCTCCTCTCGCCACCCAGCGGCCAGCGCCGCCGCGCGCAGCGTCTCCCTGGCGCTGGTCACGGCCGGCATGCGGTTTCCTGTAACGGCGATCGACCCCGGCTCCAGCAGGTTGCGCATGCGGATCTCCACGGGGTCGATGTCAAGGGCCTCGGCCAGCCTGTCCATCTGCAGCTCATAGCCCACGGGCGGCTGCGTGGCCCCAAAGCCGCGCATCGCCATAGTCACGGCATTGTTCGTGTACACCGCATAGCCGTCAATCCTTGCATGAGGGACGGCATACGGCCCCGCCAGGAAGCTCACGGCATTCTCGAGCACCGGCACGCTCGTGGAAGCATAGGCGCCAGCGTCCAGCACGGCCTCGATCTCGACCGCGGTGAGCCGGCCGTCCTTCGTGGCACCCCATCGGTGCCGCATGTAGAAGGGATGCCGCTTGCCATGGCCGCGAATGGATTCCTCCCTGCTCCACACCATCTTTACCGGGCGACGCAGCCTCCAGGCAGCCAGGGCAACGAGAATCTGCACGGAGATATCCTCTCGGCCGCCGAAGGCGCCTCCGACCGCCGGCACGATCTCACGCACCCGCTCGACCGGCAGAGCGAGCGCATGGGCGATCTGCCGCAGGTCGTCATGGGGCCACTGCGCCGCGCAGATCACCGTGACGCGTCCCTCATCGTCGATATAAGCGAGGCCAGCCTCCGGCTGCAGGTAGGCGTGCTCGACGAACGGAGTGTGATAGCTGCCCTCGACGATGACGTCTGCGGCCGCGAACCCCTCCTCGACATTCCCGCGCCGCACATAGATATGCTTGAGGAGGTTGGAGCGCCGATCCTCGTGCACCAGCGGAGCATCGGGCTTCATCCCGTCCAGCGGGTTGTCAACGACCGGGAGCTCCTCGTAATCGACCTTGACGAGGTCGCGCGCACGCTCCGCGGCCCGTAGCGACTCGGCCACGACGACCGCCACCCGATCCCCGAGCCACCGCACTTTGTCGCTTGCCAGGACCGGCTGGTCATAGATGTTGATCCCGTACTCGTTGACCGGCACGTCCTCGTGCGTCAGCACGGCCACGACCCCGGGAACGACGAGCGCCGTAGAGGGATCAATCCGTCGGATGCCGGCATGGGGGTACCCGGCCCAGACGACCACGGCATGGAGCATGCCCGGCATGGACATGTCCTGCGGGAACCGCCGTCGGCCCTGAACCTTGGCCTCGATATCGAGACGCGGCACCGACTCGCCGACCGCCCGAGCCGTCACGGGCCACCTCCCGCTGCAAGGCGCTCGACGGCGAGTTGTACCGCCTCCTTGATCTGGTAGTAGCCGGTGCAGCGGCACAGGTTGCCGGCAAGGGCCTCCTCGATCTCCGCCACTGTCGGGTGCGGGTTGCGGTCGAGGAGCGCCTTGACGACCATCACAAACCCAGGAGTGCAGTAGCCGCACTGGGCGGCGGCAGCGTCGACGAAGGCCTGCTGCACGACGTCGAGCTTGCCCTCCCGCGTCAGCCCCTCGATGGTGAGGACGCTGCGCCCCTCGGCCTTCAGGGCCGGGTGGATACAGGAGAGGATAGCATCGCCATCCACGAGAACCGTGCAGGCGCCGCACTCACCCTCGCGGCAGCCGATCTTGGTGCCGATCAAGCCCAGCCGATCCCGCAGCACATCAGCGAGGAACTCGTCCGGCTCAACCTCTAGTGAGACGGGCTTGCCATTAACCGTCATGGAAAGAAGTGCCATGGGCAAGTCCCCTTCCAATCCTGTTCTCGCAAAGGCACAACAGGGCGCTTCCCGGCGTCACGGCACCGGCCTCCGTCGGCAGGCTGCATCACGCCACAGCCCGATCCGATGGCGCGATCCCTGCTACGCGCTCCAGCGCACGGCGCACCATCACTCCGGCCAGGGCTTGCCGGTACTCCCCTGAGCCGCGCAGGAGGCTATCCCGCGGGTGCACAAGCGAGACGGCCAGGTCGGCCGCCTCTCGGATGGCTTCGGACGTGGCCTCCCTTCCCTCCAGCAACTCCTCGCACCGCCGCAGCCGCAAGGGCGTCGGCGCAACCGGCGCGACGACAATGCGCACATCGGCAAAGCGGCCCTCCCGCACCGCCGCGAGGGCAGCCACGTTCATGATGGGGAGAGCATGGACCTTGCGCCGTGCCAGACGCTCCTGCGCGGCCCGATAGTCCGACCCGAATGCGCTGAAGCGCAGGGTTGTCATCACCTCTCTCGTGGGATCCAAGCGGCACAGGCCAACGCCGGTGTGAAAGTCAGAAAGCGGCACCCAGCGGCGGCCGTCCGGCGAGACGATCTCCGCCTCACCATCGAGGGCAATAAGGGCCAGGCTCGCATCGGCCGCGGGGAGGGCGGCGACCAGGTTTCCAGCGAGGGTACCGAGATTGCGGACCTGGGGCCCACCAATGACGCGGCAGGCCTCGGAGAGGAGCGGCGCTTTGAGGCGCAGTAGCGCGGAGGAAGCCGCCAGTGCGTGCGTGACGCCTGCACCAAGGATGATGGAGCCATCTCGCTCCTCGATGCGCTCCATGCCGGGGATTTGCGTCACATCGACCAGCACCTGCGCGGAGCACTCGCCCCGCTGACACTGCAGGACAAGGTCCGTGCCGCCCGCGATGAGCCGCGCCTGGCCCTCATGGCGGGCCAGCAGCTCGAGTGCCTCGTCTACGGATCGCGCAAAGAGGTAGTCACGCCACACGGTGTGGCTCCTCCTCCCGAGCAAGCTCCGCGGGAGCGACAACGACTATCCCACTATACGCAGCCTCCGCCCCAAGGTCAAGCCCTTCCAGGGGAAGAGGGGGTGCAACTCAGGTTCGAGGCAGCCCGTGCCCCGCCGCGCTGTGTCCCGCCCCGCCCCCCCATCCCCTCCCCAGGTGGACGCCCCGGAAGGCGAGGTGCCCCATAGAGAACGACTGCTCTGACTCGCATGCTGGCAGCCGCGGCTGCCATTGCGGTGTTGCCCTCACCCCGCTACTCCAAACGGCGCACAACTTTGCACAGACTGTGATGTATGGTAAAATGCAGAAGCCGTCACGCCGTGCCCACTCAGGGCCACCACGCAGGAAGGAGAGTTGCCGATGTCGGACCAAGCTTCTGCGCCCGGCTCCGCCAGTGCCCCGAGCGACAACGACCGGCTCATGGCAGCGCTGGGCTATGTGATCGGAGTCATCGTTCCCGTCATCATCCTGCTAGGCGAGAGCAAGGACCGTCCCTTCCAGCGCTACCACGCTATCCAGTCGCTGGGCCTCAGTGCAGTGATCGTGGTCTACTACATTCTCGTGAGCATTCTCAGCTGCATCATCGCCGCGATCCCGGTGCTGAACGCCCTCGCGTGCATCATCTGGATTCTCTATCTGGTCCCTGCTGTCCCGGTGCTCTACTACGCCTACCAGGCGTACCAGGGTCAGATGTCTGAGATACCCTGGCTGACGCAGTTCATGCGCCAGCAGAGGTGGCTCTAGGAGCCTCACTGACCTCTTCCCGGCGCCCGGCCATGAGTGTCATGGCCGGGCGCCGACTGGGCGCTGTGCCAGATGGCGCCGGTGTCACCCCTCACGTGGCGCGATCCCGTGTGCCCAAGTGCGACCTCAAGACTACCCCTCGGCCTTGGCCTTTCGGAGCGCAGCTCGCGGTGCCATCCAGAGATCGCTGACAGGATCTCCAGCGATGCTGCGCCGAGGACGCCCCTCCCCCTTTCCCCCTCCCCCGGGGGGGCCCCCCCGCGGGCCCCCCGGGGGGGGGG
>JAIMBM010000377.1 GCA_023511475.1 Anaerolineae bacterium | reverse complement strand
CCTCGGGGAGGGGGCAAGGGTTCAAGGGCGGACAGGCTGTTTCAGTCGCCGTCCCTCGGCCCTTGCCCCAGGTTACCCCATCCCGCCGCCCCCGCGGCGCGGCGGCGGCGGGATGGGGGGCGGCGCAACTGGCGATGCTCCCAGGGTCATCGGGCGGATGTGGCTGTCCGCCCCTGAACCATCTGCGGGAGGGTTGTCCAGGACTCGCCGCTACGGCGCCATGCGATCTGGCCGCGGCGATCGTGCCGCCAGAACCTGCTCGTAGAGCGCCAGGCTCTCCACAGCCACGCGCTGCCAGGAGTAACCCCGCGCAACCTCGACAGCCCGTGCACCCAGGCGCTCCCGTAGCTCTGCCTGCGAGAGCAGCACCTTCAGCGCCTGCGCCAGTGCCGGCGGATCGTTCTCCGGAACGAGCAGGCCCGTCTCGCCGTTGCGCACCAGGTAGGGCAACCCTCCTACCCTTGAGGCGACCACTGGAGTGCCACAGGCCATGGCCTCGAGCGCGACCAGCCCGAAGGACTCGTACAGCGACGGCATCACACAGATGTCGGCGGCGCTGTAGTAGTAAGGGAGCGTCTCCTGCGCGCGGGAGCCCAGGAAGGCCACCATCTCCTTGAGCCCATACCGCTCCCTGACCTCATCCAGGCAGGTCGCCTCATCGCGCAACGCTTCCAGGCTCTCACTATCCCCGCCGATCACTGCCAGGCAGACACCAGGCTGCCCCTCGGACCCCAGGTCACGAAGGAGCAGACAGAGGGCTTCGAACAGGATGTTCAGCCCCTTCACCGGGTCCAGGCGGCCGACGAAGAGGAGGAGCCTGTCGCGGCACTCCGCGAGGCCGACACGCGCGCGTGCTTCCTCACGCGGAATGCGCCGGAAGAGCTCGAGATCGACCCCCGGGGGGATGACAACGATCCGGGCGGGGTCCGCGCCGTACTGCTCGATCATCTGCTCCCTGTCCGCCGGCGTCGCCGCCACGATCCGGGTGACCCGGCGCATGACCTCGGCCTCGACATCGGCGCGCTCACGCGCCTCCCGTGGAGCACCGCCGGCTGTGGTGCTCTCCTTCAGGCGTCCCAGGGTGTGGAACATCTGCACCACCGGTGCCCCCCAGCTCTCTCGGAGCTGCAGCGCCACCCACCCCGAGAGCCAGTAGTGGCCGTGTATGAGGTCGTAGGTCAGCCCCTCCGATGCGGCAAAGGTCCGCACGCGCTCGACAAACTCGGGGAGGAACTGGAAAATCTGTCGGCGGTCGTAGGGCGTCTCCGGGCCCGCAGGCACGTGGACCACTCGCACACCGGGCCACGGCTCAAGGAGATGTGGCACTGAGGGGTCCTGCGAGCGGGTGAATACGTCTACCGTGACTCCCCGCCGACCCAGCTCGCGGCTCAGCTCACGGACGTACACGTTCATGCCCCCCGTGTCCTTGCCGCCGAGGGCAGCCAGGGGGCAGGTGTGGACGCTCACCATCGCGATGCGCATAGGGTTTCTCCCGGTAGGGCAACCGAGGCGGATAAAGCAACCGACCGGCGGACGGCTCTGCCACGCCTCGCCGGTCGGCTGGCTTGCTCGTGAGCGGCGTGGCTCGGGCATGTACCCTGCCCTCCCGGCATTCTGACCCGGAGCCGTAGACGCCGGTGTGCCACGCCACGATCCTGGAAGCAGGGTGCTGCTACAGGCCCTTTGAGGCCATCAGATGGGCGAGGTCGGCCACGCGCACCGAGTAGCCCCACTCATTGTCGTACCAGGAGACGACCTTGACCATGGTCCCGTCCATCACCATAGTCGAGGCGCCGTCGACGATCGAGGAGCGGGGGTCGCCCCTAAAGTCCATCGACACGAGCGGCTCCATAGTGATGCCCAGGATACCCTTCATGCGCCCCTCAGCGGCCCGCTCAAAGGCCGCATTGACCTCATCGGCTGTGGCTGGCTTCTCGAGCTCGGCCACAAAGTCCACGATCGAGACGGTGGGCGTGGGAACGCGCAGGGCGAACCCATCGAACTTGCCCTTCAGCTCGGGGATCACCAGAGCCACGGCCTTGGCCGCCCCGGTCGTCGTTGGGATGATGTTGAGGGCCGCAGCCCGCGACCGGCGCAGGTCGCGGTGCGGCTGGTCGAGCACGCGCTGGTCGTTGGTATACGCGTGCACGGTTGTCATCAGCCCGCGCCGGATTCCCCAGTTATCGAACAGCACCTTGGCGACCGGGGCCAGGCAGTTCGTCGTGCACGACGCGTTCGAGACGATCCGGTGCTTGGCAGGATCGTACTTGTCGTCGTTCACGCCCATAACGATGGTGATATCCTCACCCTTCGCCGGGGCAGTAATGATCACGCGCCTGGCGCCCGCCTGCAAATGGGCCCCCGCCTTGGCGGCATCGGTAAAGACGCCGCTCGACTCGATCACCAACTCAACGCCCAGGTCCTTCCAGGGCAGTTGCGCTGGATCCTTCATTGCCAGGACCCGGATCGACCGGCCGTTCACCACCAGCTGCTCACCCTGCACCTCAACGGTGCCAGGGAAACGCCCATAGTTCGAGTCGTACTTGAGCAGATGGGCGTTCGTCTGAGGATCGAACAGGTCGTTGATGGCGACGATCTCGAAATCGCTGGGGTAATAGTCGAGGATCGCCTTGAGGGTCTGCCGGCCGATGCGGCCGAAGCCATTGATGCCGATGCGAGTTGCCATGTTGTTCCTCCCTTTGACGCGGCCGGCACGGGCCGGCCAGGACGTTGATGTGACGGCGAGGCCGCTGCTAGCCGTTCCGAGACCTTAGAGGAAGGTCCAGCAAGCAGCGTGCCAGCTTGTCCGGATGGTGCCGCCAGGGGCTCGCCGGATCGATGAGGTCCTCATACAGGATGGGGATGCGGCTTTGCACGTTGTACGACGGCCGCACCAGCTCGACCCTGCCCTTGCTCTCCTCGGGCAGGCTCATGTTGCTGTTGGCCACGACCACATCGATGAGCCCCGGCCCGACGTGATTTTCAATGGCGCGGACATGATCCCAGACGGTGTAGCCATCGGTCTCGCCGGGCTGAATGGCCACGTTGCACACAAAGACCCTCAGCGCGGACGAGGCCCGTATCGCTTCCGCCAGCTCTTCGACCAGCAGGTTGGGCAGGACACTCGTATAGAGGCTCCCCGGCCCGAGCACGATCAGCTCGGCCTGAAGGATAGCCCTGACCGCCTGCGTGTCCGCGCGGACGCGGCTTGGCTCAAGATAGACACGCTCAATGGGCAGCCCGCTCTGCGGGATGCGCGACTCCCCCTCCACATGCCGGGGCTGCTCACCCCGCCCGGCAACCTCGGCACACAGCGTCACGTGCTCGAGCGTCGACGGCAGGATGCGGCCGCGAACTGCCAGCACCCGGCTGGACTCGGCGATAGCGCGCTCAAAGTTGCCGGTCACTCCCGCCATCGCGGCGATAAACAGGTTGCCGAAGGAGTGTCCGTTGAGCCCCATCCCCTCGCCGAACCGGTACTGCAAGAGCTCCGTCATGAGCGGCTCGGCGTCGGCGAGGGCTGCGATGCAGTTCCGGAAATCCCCCGGCGGAAGCACTCCGAGCTCGCGGCGCAGGCGGCCGGAGCTCCCGCCGTCGTCAGCCACTGTGATGATCGCCGTGAGGTTGGAGCTGTACTCCTTCATGCCCCGTAGCAGTGTGGAGAGCCCCGTTCCCCCGCCGATGGCGACCACCTTCGGCCCCCGGGCACGCTGACGGTGTTGGAAGATCAGGTTGGCCAGATTGTCCCGCCCGGGCCGCCAGAACACCGCCAGGAGCGAGCGGTTGAGGTTATAGACTGCAAAGCTCACCGCCGCGAGCCCGATCACCCCAAAGAGCAGGGCACGCCAGAGCCGCGGAATGAACTGCAGCGTGAGATAGTAAAAGACCTCGGGCAGCGGCTGCTGCCGGTAGATCGCGACCAGCAAGTAGGCCAGGCCAAGGCTCATGGAGGTCACGCCGGCCATGAGAAGCAGAAGCCAACGCTTGACACCCATGCCCGGGTAGAGCCACTTCATCCCGGGCAGCTTGCGCCAGAAACGCATCGCTGACCCCCTGTATCGGGCTGGCCCCGCCGCCGGTGATTATAGGTTCCTCTCGCACCTCCGTCAATCAGGCGTGTTCTATCATGTAAAATGTCACCGAACGTGGTATGGTTCTCTCAAATGAGAATGTCACTGGGGGAACCATGCCGGAACACGACGCCATGACCATCGACGAACGACGGAAGTACCTGAAGATCATGCG
>JAIMBM010000376.1 GCA_023511475.1 Anaerolineae bacterium | reverse complement strand
GCAGCCGATCTCGCAGGTACGTCAGGTACGAGTGCAGCCCCAACTCCCAGGTGTCCCGGTAGGCCCGCACCATCTCCGGTTCCCGCGTCAGGTCCTTGTCGTCGTTGTGTTTGACCTCGCGCTTGCGGACGAACGGCTGGAAGTTGCTGTTGAACCGCACTCCGTAGGGCGGGTCCATGTAGATCATCTGGACCTTGCCGCCCAGCCCCTCGTACTCCAGTAGACTGTTCATCACCAGCAAGGAATCTCCGAGGATGAGGCGGTTGGTCCAGGGAGCCTGGTGCTCGTATGCTTTCAGGATTCGGTCGGCGATGTCGAGGCCTGGGTCTGCAAAGAGATCCAACTGCTGGGCTTTGCTGCGCTTCTTCCCCCGCACCGACTCGAGAATCGCTTGGGTCGACAGCCGCTCGTGGACAAAGAGCGGCAGGGTGGGCACGGTGAACTCGGGTCGTTCGGCCTTTCCCGTCCAGTCGAGCAACGGCCGGCTCATGGCCCGCAACTCGGCCACCTTGGACCGAAGCCGGGCAAGGGCTGCGGCTCGCTCCTCGGCCGCTACGTCCGCGCGTCCGGCTATCTCGGCCAGTTCTTCGATCTCATAGATCAGGCGTTCGGCATAATCCCTGTCGGCCTTCGGGTCCCACGAAAGCGACGGGTCGAGACTCTTGTCGTAACGGTAGGTAACCGGGGGCTTCTGTTGCTTGAACTGCGCCTGTACGCCGATGTCCGGGCGAACCGGATGCTGCGACGCCTTGTGGGTGTACGGTTCGGCCTGGGGGCCTGTCGTCGCCTTTTTCCGGCCTCGGGGCAACGGGTACGCCTCCCAAGGTTGTTGGACTTCGGCGACATCATTCGCTAGGGTCGGCGGCGCATCCTACCAGCGCCCCCCGGAAACCCGCCCACGGTCGCTACGTGCTCGCCTCGGATCGGCTCCAATGATTCCCCTGCGTCAGGAGTGGCGTTCCACCGCCTGATGGTCTCAGCAAACCGGCCACCAACCAGGCGGTCAGCTCCCGGAGTCTAGGCTGACCGTAGAGGGCCGGGTAACGGATCCGATCGTGAAGCCCCTTGTCCACCGAGTCGGGCGGCGGTGCCTCGGGGTCGAGCTGCTCCTCGAGCCGGTGAACCGCTACGAGATCAACTATATCAACAGCGTCCCCGAGGCGCTGGAGGTCCTGCGGGCGGCGGGTTGCCCGAACGTCAGGCTCATGCCGGATGTGTTCCACATGAACATCGAGGATGGCTCGATCCCCGGCAGCCTGATCCTCGCCGGCGAGACCATCGGCTACGTGCACGTTGCAGATAGCAACCGCCGGGCGCCCGGGCAGGGGCACCTCAACCTGCCCGAGGTCCTGATGACGCTCGAGGCGCTCGGCTATCGTGGGTATGTCACAGCGGAGATCCTGCCATACCCCGATCCGGACACGGCGGCGCGAGCAGCGATTCGCTACCTGCGGGCGCTCCTGCCGAGAGAGGGCTAGCGCCCGCTCCGCTGAGACCGCCCTGGGGGTAAAGGACTATGGCCCACTATCCCGAATCTCTTATCACCGAGTTGGAGGAGCGGGCTCGCCAGCTCCGCATCACCAGCCTGGAGATGATCCACCGCCGCGCCGCCGGGCACCCGGGCGGCGCGCTCTCCGCAGCCGAGATCATCGCGGCACTTTTCTTCCACAAGCTGCGCCTCGATCCCGCTCGCCCCGACTGGCCAGAGCGCGACCGCTTCATCCTCAGCAAGGGCCACGCCTCGGCCCCCCTATACGCCGCCCTTGCCGCGCGGGGCTTTATCCCCGCCGAGGAGCTGGTGCGCTGGGGGGACCTGAGCTGCCCGTTGCAGGGGCATCCCGATCGGCTCAAGACCCCCGGCGTCGAGATGACCTCCGGCATCCTCGGGCACGGCGTGGCCATCGGTGCGGGGCTTGCCCTGTCGGCCCGCCTGCGGGGGCTGCATTACCGGGTGTACACCCTTCTGGGCGACGGTGAGTGCCAGGGCGGTATCGTCTGGGAGGGAGCGCTCGTGGCAGCCAAGTACCGGCTGAGCAACCTGACGGCCATCGTGGACTGCAACGGGGTTCAGCTTGACGGCCCCGTGCACGAGGTCCTGCCCCTCGAGCCCTTTGCCGACAAGTGGCGGATGTTCAACTGGGCCGTGCTCGAGATCAACGGCCACAACATGCGGCAGATCCTCGAAGCCCTGGATACGGCCGCGGAGATCCACGATCGGCCGACGGTCATCGTGGCGCGCACGACCAAGGGCAAAGGGGTCTCCTTCATGGAGAACAACGCCGCCTGGCACGGCGTCGCCCCCAACGACGAGCAGCTCGCCCGAGCGCTGCAGGAGCTGAAGGGAGGGGCATGATGGCCGGGGTACCGATGCGCCAGGCGTTCGGCCTGGCACTGGCGGAGTATGGTGCGGCCAATCCCGATGTGGTGGTGCTGGACGCCGACACCTCCTCGTCCACGCTATCGCGCTTTTTCGCCGAGCGCTTTCCGGAGCGGTTCTTCAACATCGGCATTGCCGAGCCGTGCATGGTTGACGTGGCGGTCGGCCTGGCGTTGGGCGGGCACATCCCCTTCGTGAACGGCTTTGCCGCGCTCCTGGCGCTGCGGGCGCTGGAGCAGGTCCGCACCTGCGTCTGCTACGCGCGGACGAACGTCAAGCTGGCGGCGGCCTTTGCCGGTCTATCGGACTATAAGGATGGACCCACGCACCACGCCATCACCGATATCGCCATCATGCGGGCCCTGCCGGAGATGACGGTTATCGTCCCGGCGGACGCAGAGGAGGCCGCAGCGTGGGTGCCGCTGGTAGCGGAGTATGACGGCCCGGTGTACCTTCGATTGAGCCGCGATGTCGCCATCCCGGTGCACGACCGAAGCACCGGGCTGCGCATTGGCCGCGGGATCGTTCGCCGGCCCGGTGGCGACGTGACCATTGTCGCCACCGGGACCATGGTCGGGCGGAGCCTGCGCGCGGCCGAGGCGCTGGCCTCGGAGGGGATCGAGGCCCGCGTGCTGGAGATCCATACCGTCAAGCCTCTGGATGTCGAACTCATCCGGCAGGCAGCCGAGGAGACCGGGGCTCTCGTCACCGCCGAGGAGCACACCGTTATCGGCGGGCTGGGCGGGGCCGTGGCCGAGGCGCTGGCGCAGACGCGCCCGGTGCCGTTGGAGCGGGTCGGCATCTCCGACGCCTTTGCCCGCACCGCGCCGGATGTCGACTCGCTGATGGACGCCTGCGGCCTGGCGGTAACCGACGTGGTCGCAGCGGCCAAGTGGGCGTTGGCGAGAAAGTGATCTGCGGCTTAAGGGGTGTGGTGAGGGTGTCGGCTGTGGGGTCGGCACCCTCACGTTCTGTCTGCGGAGGGGAGGCCTCCGGATGATGCGGGGCATAGGGTTGAGGGACACAGCCACGCAGCTGGTAGATCCGAGAAACCTGGCCGAGCTCCGCCAGCGCACCCTCGTGCATCTGGCGGCAGCTGCGCTCCTGTTCGGGTGGCTGGCGGCCATCCGCGCCTTCCACACGTATCGGGTGGGCTATCTTGCCGTGACGGCCGTGCTGGTGGTGGGGCCGCTATCAGCGCTTCAGTTGCGACGTCGGAACCTCCTGGCTGCCTGCTATCTCCTGATCCTGTCGTGCATCGCAGCGACCGCTCTGGAGACCTGGCTCTTTCCGAGTGGCATGGGGCGGCATTACTATCCTGTGGTAGTGGTGGCTTCGGGCCTCGTGGTGTCGCACTCGGGCCTGTTTGCCGTCGCGGCGGTGGCGGCTCTGGTCAACGTGGCAGTGAGCCGATGGCAGGGCATTGGCCTCTGGGACGTGGAGCGTGTGGTCAACCCGACCCTCTTCATCTTTCTGACGGCGGCGGCGGCGTACCTCGGCTCCCGACAACTGCAGGTGGCGCTCGGCTGGACCGAGACGAGCTACAACCGTGCCCTCGAGATGCTCACCGAGCTGCGCGAGCGGCGGGCTACCCTAGCGCGGACAGCCAAGGCCCTCGAGGAAGCCTATCGGCGCATCGAGCGGATGAACTATGCCCTGATCGATGCACGGGCGGCGGCGGAGGACGCCCGTCGCCTGAAGGCCGAGTTTGCCGCCAACATCAGTCACGAGCTACGCACGCCGCTGAGCCTGATTATTGGCTTTAGCGAGACAATGGCCAACGCCCCCGAGACCTACGGCGATTTTCGCTGGCCGCCCAGCCTCCGCGCTGATGTGGAGCAGATCTACCGGGCGAGTTGCCACCTGTCATCGCT
>JAIMBM010000375.1 GCA_023511475.1 Anaerolineae bacterium | reverse complement strand
ACGAGCACCATGTCGACCCGCGGCCGCTGCTGAAGGAGCGCGGGCTGGTGGAGGGATCCGGCATGCTCGCCACCCATGGTACGCAGGGATTCTGAGCGAGACCTGCCCCGTCCCGAGTATCCGCGCCCGGACCTGCGGCGCGGCGAATGGACCAATCTGAACGGGACGTGGGAGTTCGCCTTCGATGACCGGGACCGGGGGCTCGCCGAAGCCTGGCACGACGATGGCCCCTTCGACGCCCGGATTGTCGTGCCCTTCCCTTTCGAGAGCGCCCTGAGCGGCATCGGGGAGCAGGCCATACGCCCCACGGTCTGGTATCGGCGCACCTTTCAGGCGGCGCGGCCTCGCGGCAGGCGTCTGCTCCTGCACTTTGGCGCGGTCGACTATGAGGCCACGATCTGGCTCAATGGGGCGCTCCTCGGCACCCACCGGGGAGGCTATACGCCCTTTTCCTTCGACATTACGGATACGGTGCGCGACGGCGAGAACACCCTCGTCGTGCGCGCCTTCGACCCCCCGCGCATGGACCAGCCCCGCGGCAAGCAGTACTGGCGGGACGAGCCGACCGGCATCTGGTACGCCCGGACAACCGGCATCTGGCAGACGGTGTGGCTGGAGCCCGTCCCCACATCCTGTATCCGCCGGCTTGTGCTCACGCCCAATCTGGACGATGCGAGCCTGCGCATCGACGTCGAGGTGGAGGGGGACCTCGCCGCCCTGTCGCTGGAGGCGACGGCCAGCCATCTGGGCGAACAGGTCTCGCACACGAGGGGCGCGCGCGGTGAGAGCCGCCTGCTGCTTCGCATTCCCCGGCCCCGCCCCTGGTCGCCCGAGGCCCCCGTGCTCTATGACCTGCGTGTGGCGCTCCTCTCAGGGGACAGCGCGACCGACTGCGTGGACTCCTACTTTGGCTTGCGCAAGGTCTCCGTCGAGGGCCGGAACATCCTCCTCAATGACCGGCCCTACTACCAGCGCCTGGTGCTCGATCAGGGGTACTGGCCCGACGGCCAATACGCCGCCCCCTCCGACGACGCGCTCCGCGCTGATATCCTCTGGGCCCGCCGCTTCGGCTACAACGGCGCCCGCAAGCATCAGAAGATCGAGGACCCACGCTGGCTGTATTGGGCCGACCGGCTGGGGCTCCTGGTCTGGGGCGAGATGCCCTCCCCCAGCATCTACCACTTCTCCCCCGAGGCCATTGCCGACCTGCGTGAGGAGTGGCGGCAGGTCCTCGCGCGGGATCACAACCACCCCTGCCTCATCGTGTGGGTGCCCTTCAACGAGTCGTGGGGTATTTGGGGCGTGCGGGAGCGTCTGGAGGTGCAGCGGGCGGTGCGGGAGGTCGTCGGCCTCACTCGCGAGCACGACCCGACGCGCCTGGTGATCGACAACAGCGGCTGGGAGCACATCGACACCGACATTGCCGACGTCCACAGCTATCTGCGCAGCGCGGAGCAGCTTCACGTCTGGTGGCCGTGCTTCCGGGCGGGGCAGACCTACGTCTACGATTCGGGCCACCCCTTCTTCGCCGTCGGGCACCACTATGGCGGGCAACCCGTCGTCTTCAGCGAGTATGGGGGCATGGCCATGGAGGGGTATCCGCCGCCCGCGGGCAAGCCCCTGCAGGCCTGCGGCGTAGACACGCGGGAGAAGTACCTGCAGCGCTACCATGACCTGACGCGCGGCATTCTGGATATGGAAGATGTCTGCGGCTTTTGCTTCACACAGCTCACAGACGTCGAGGGCGAGGTCAACGGGCTGCTCACCTATCACCGACGCCCCAAGGTAGACCCCGAGCTCATCGCTGCCTACACTCAGGAGACGCCGGCGGCCTTTCCCGCCCGGGAGGTCGAGGCCCTCGAGCGCTGCTGAGGGCGACCGAGGCCTACAGCCTTTCGAGCACCCCCTCGATGAGCGTCCGCATGCGCGGGCCGATGACCTGCGCCGTCGCCAGCACCTCCTCGTGCGTCGTTGGGTCGTCGTCTGGCGACAGCGGCGCCACATTGGTGATCCCGGAAAGGCCCAGCACCGGCAGGTCCAGGTGCCGCGCCGTCACAACCTCCGGAACGGTAGACATCCCGACCGCATCGGCCCCGATCAGGCGCAGGAAGCGGATATCGGCCGGAGTCTCGAACACCGGCCCGGCCACCATCACGTAGACACCCTCGCGCAGCGTGATGAGTTTCTCCCTGGCCACGCTTCGCGCCAGGCCAGCCAGGGTCGCGTCGTAGGCCTGCCTCATGTCCGGGAAGCGCGGCCCGAGCACCGGGTCGTTGGGGCCGCGCAGCGGCGACAGGCCCGCCATGCCGACGAGGTTGATGTGATCGGTGATCAGCATGAGGTCGCCGGCGTGGAAGGCCGGGTCGAGCCCTCCCGCGGCGTTGGTCACGACCAGCTGCTTGATCCCGAGCGCATGCAGCACGCGCACGGGGAGCGCCAGGTCGATCATGGAGTGGCCTTCGTAGTAGTGGGCGCGACCCCGCATCACCGCGACCACGTGCCCGGCCCATCGGCCGATCACCAGCTCGCCCTGGTGCCCCTCGACACCGCTCCTCGGCCAGAAGGGAAGGGTTTCGTAGGGGAAAACCACGGCCTCCTCGACGCGGCTGGCCACTACGCCGAGGCCGGAGCCAAGGATGATGCCAACGTCGGGGCGCTCTTCGATCTGCCCTCGGATGTAGGCGGCAATGGACTGGTAGAGTGAGCGTGGAGGTTGCTGCGGCATCGGGTCTCTCCTGGAACAAGAAGGGGGGACGTCACCGACACGAAGGCCTGGGCGGGGCAAGGCGTCGGGCACTCCCTGGCTACCTTGCCCCAGCCGCGCTGCTCCCTGCTCGCGACGTCCCGCGGGGGCAGTGCCGCACCCGGGCGAGCTCGCGCCTCGCCCGACTCGCGAAAGGGCCGGGCGGGCCGACACCAGGCTCCCATCCCTTCCGATGGCCCTATTTGGCACGCGGGTGCGACTGGTCGTATACCGAGCGCAGGCGATCGCTCGAGACCTGCGTGTACACCTGGGTGGTGGAGATGTTGGCGTGCCCAAGCAGCTCCTGGACGTTCCGCAGGTCAGCTCCACCATTGAGCAGATGCGTGGCGAATGAGTGTCGCAGCGTGTGCGGGGTCACCGGAGTCTTGATCCCCAGCTGCTCCACGTAGCGCTTGATGATCAGCCACAGCCCCTGGCGAGTCAGCCGGTTCCCGCGGTGGTTCAGGAACAGTGCCCTCTCATCGGGCTTTTTGAGGAGCTGCAGACGCGCCCGCTCCAGATAGTCCTCGACCGCGCGGATGGCCCGGTCGTAGATCGGGATCACCCGCTCCTTGCCACCCTTGCCAACGCAGCGCACCGTGCCGGAAGCCGTGTCGATATCTCCGACGTCGAGGCTCACGACCTCGCTCACGCGCATACCCGTCGCGTACAGGAGCTCGAGGATGGCGCGATCCCTCCGGCCCCGTGTGCTCTCCACGCCGGCTGGCGCGGCGAGCAGCATGTCGACCTCTTCCTTAGAGATCGCCTTCGGGAGGTACTTGCGCACCTTGGGCGAGTCGAGGCTGGCGGAGGGGTCCTCCTGCACGATCCGGTCGGTCAGCAAGTAGTGGAAGAAGGACTTGACGGCGGCGACTTTGCGTGCGACCGTAGCCGAGGAGTACTCCCGTTCGGTCTTGAGGTACAGAATGAACGCGACCAGGTCCTGCTTGGTGACGTCCGACCACGAGTTAACGGGGGTCCTTCCGGACGACTGCTCCCTCAGGAAGCGGAGAAACTGCTGAAGGTCGTTCCGGTAGGCGATCAGGGTGTTGACCGAGTAGCCCTTCTCGACCTCGAGCGACTTGAGAAAGCTCCCAATCTGCTCTTCCATCATTTACACCCCCTTGTAGGCTTGGTCTTGCAAAGGCGCCGTCAGTCCCGAGCTTGGTCCAGCCTATTCTACCATCACTTTGCATAAGGTCCAAATCGGTTTTTATGCCTAGTTCAGGCCCCCGACTCCGCCCTTGCGGCGCGCCTTTCGACGCCGGGCAGAGCCCATCGAGATGAGGCCCAAGATCCCCGCGCCGGGCAGCGCCCTCCCCTGTCCCCCTACCGTCGGGGGTTTCAGGGCCGGACAGCCTCCGCCCCTGTACAGGCGTAAGGACCTTCGATCTTCAGTCCCCCACCCCTAACCATCGATTTTGGCCTTTCGGGGTGCAACTCGCGGCGCCGCATACTGGTCGCTGAGATGACCTCGAGCGATGCTGCGTTGGGGACGCCCCTCCCCCTTGCC
>JAIMBM010000374.1 GCA_023511475.1 Anaerolineae bacterium | reverse complement strand
GAAACCACACGCCCCAGATCGTCAATACCCCCACCACGAACAGCGACAGGAACACCACCAGGTCCTTGCCCGAGACGATCGCGCCGACGGCCAGCAGGAACGACTGCGAGGTCATGAAGATCGATCGATAGGACTGCAGGAGCGACTCGTTGACGCTCCACCGGTCAAGGTCAGCCATCGAGGTGGGCCATCCTCATGCGCTAGCCGCGGATCGCCTGCCTGCGACCGCCTTCAACGAAACGGCAGCGCGCACCGGCCGGGCTGGTGCGCGCCGCAGCGCGCCAGCGGAGCACGAGACACCCATAGAGGATGGCCCCTGCCACGAGCGAGGCCCATGCCTACTCCCCGTCCCAGTAGGGGGCCGCCAGATCGCTGCCGATCGGGCACGCGGTGATGCATGTGCTGCACTGCAGGCGCGCGAAAGGGGTAAGTTGCCGCACCAGCCGCTTCTGCAGCGCGAGCATCTCGCGGCTCGGTGCAAAGTCGGCCAGGCAGCGCGAGCGGTCCAGGCCCAGGGGCCCCAGCGCCCCCGTCGGGCAGGCCGACAGGCACCGCACGCAGCTCGAGCAGTAGTACTCCTGTACCGGGCGGTCGCAGGGCAACTCGAGGTCGGTAAAGACCGCACCAAAGCGCACCCGCGGCCCGAAGCGGGCCGTGACGACCAGCCCGTTCTTCCCCAGCACGCCGAGTCCCGCCGCCACCGCCGCCTGCCGGAGGTCGATCAGCGAGGCCGAGTCCTCAAAGGTCAGCGGCTCCGCGCGTGCCCCGCAGTCGCGCAGCGCTAAGGCCAGCCGCGCCGACCTGGCGACGAGCACCTCGTAGGCGAGCTTGCTCCAGCGGCGTGTCCCCTGCACGTCAACGTACACGTTATAGTCGTAGGCCTCGTCCAGCGTGGCGTATCCCAGCACGAGCACCGACCGCACCCAGACCGGCGCATGGCTCAACGCCGGGTCCAGCACCCCAACCAGGTCAAAGCCCAGCTCAAAGGCCAACGCTTTCGTCCCACGTGTATCGAGTACACCGTCCATCTGCGTCAACCCGCCAGACCTCCTCGGCCTCGAAGGGACGAGGCTCCTCCATGCGCCCATAGTTGCGCACGATCACCTCCTCTGGCACCGCATCCTTCCGCCGGAGGTTCCGCTCGAGGGCTACGGCCAGTGGCACGTCGAAGTAGATGGTGATCACGTAGGCACGCCGCTCCCGAGCCAGGACGAGCAGCCCGTAGCGCGCATCCCAGGTATGGCTCTGGGCATCCCATACCACCCGCTCGCCGGCCTCCAGCGCCTCAGCCAGCGCCGCCCGGGAGAGCCGGTAAACCTCTGCATTGCGGCTCTGGTCACTTCGGCTTCCCAGCAACCGCTCGCGCATCTCGTCCATCGAGACGACGCGCACCCCCTGCAGGTTACTCGCCACCCACGTTGTCTTACCGCTGCCCGGCACGCCAACCGGCAGGTACAGGGTACCCGCGGGCGATGGCGTATAGGCCCTGAGCCATGCCTCGGCCTCCATAGCCGTGCTCAGCTTCCCCTTCACCCGCCACAGGCGGCCCTCGCCGGCGACGCGCCGTCGCAGCCACGGGTCCTTGGGCGCCAGCTCGTCCCAACGCGCCTTCGGAAGCAGCGGCGCCGGTTGCCGCCCCAGCACGCCTAGCTGCAGACATCGCTCGCGGAAGGCCTCCAGGGCCTGAGAGCGCATTGCGGCCCTCAGACCATCGGCCTGACAGTCGGCCAGACCCAGGAGGTAGAGCAGATAGGTGTCGAGAGTCCAGGCGAGGCGCAGCATGCGGCCAACGCTGGCAGAGCGTCGGCCCGAGACGAACGGCAGATCATGGGACCGTGCCAGGTACACAACGTGGTCCCGCTGCCAGGGCGCGATCTCCAGCCGTCGCAGGAGATCGCGGGCCATGGCCGAGCCGGCTGCTCTGCGCCGGCTGTCGCGCGCGCCGGTGCGCCCGAGGTCGTGGACCAGAGCCGCCAGATACAGGGTGCGCGCCCGCTGGAGCGAGAGGTCTTGGGCCCGCACACGGACGAGTTCCATCACCCGCTGCGTATGCTCCAGGAGGCTGCGCCCGGCACCATCTGCGGATGCTCGCGACAGCGCCGCGAGCTCGGGAAAACGTGACTGCAACAGGGCCCACGAGGCGGCGAGGTCCACCGGCTGCAGCGCAAGCAATCGCTCGCGGAAGGTCGCTTCCATCTCTAGCCACGCGGCGGAACCGCAGCCTGCGGGCGGACACCACCAGCGTCCAGCAGCCGAGGCTCCGAGCCCGGGCTCAGGGCCCAGACGCCGGCTGGCTCCGGCCGAGCCGCCTGCCAGCGTCCGAAGCACAGCTCGAGCCCCTGAGGGCCCCACACCGGCTGCTCCTCGCGGTACGCCTCATCGGCGGTGAGCTGCCCGTAGATGGAGCCATCGGCCCCGAGCAGCCAGAGGTGCACGGCAAAGGTCCCGTGTGCTCGCGGCTCCAGTCGCTCCACCGCCACCTGCTGTCCATCGGGGGACCACGCCGCCCCGCCCACGACCCAGTCTGCCGGGCTGAGCAGCCGCACGGCGCCGAGGGTGCCATCCGGCCCGACTGTTGCGGCATACAGCGCCGAGGCCCCCCGCGCGTCGCCCGGGGCCTCCGCCCGCCTTCGCAGCAGCACCTGCGAGGCCGCAGCGCTCACCGGGCGCCCGGCCTTCGGCAAGAAACCGGCCGTGACGACCCTTGGCTCGCCACCCCGCAGACCCAGGACGCACAGGGTGCCGGGATCGCTGCTCTCCTCAAGGTAGGTGACCACGTAGAGTGCACCATCGCCGGGCACCCACGCCACGAGCCACAGTCCCAGCCGCTCCTGCGCATCGGCCTGATACTCGCGCCGGTACACCGATTGGTCCCGCCCACTCGAGGCTTCGTAGACTCGGAGGTCCTGTACCTGCAATCGTCCCGTCGGGTCCTCGCGGCGGGTGACCAGGTAGGCCAGGCGGTCAGAGCCCTCGCTCCAGGCCAGGGCATCGACCCATCCGTCGAAGGGTCCAATCTCGACTGTGCGGCCTCCCGGCAGAGAGAAGAGCGATACGGTCGAGGACTGCTGCGGACCGGGGCGCGCCATGGCCAGCAGGTGCCCGTCGGGCGCCAGCGCCCAAGGGGCGCTCTGCCCGAGCAGGCTCCGCTCCTCGTGGCTGGCGGCCACCAGACGCGCCTCCCCGGAGGCAACATCAAAGGCCCAGATGCCATCCGGACGCTCGTAGAAGACGCACGCGAGGGGGTCGAGATCCGTTGGCGGACCTGGGAGGCTAGCCGTCGGCGAAGGCCGGGCACCCGGAACCGCTCCAGGGTCCGATGGCGGCGTTGGTGAGGGTGGAGTGACCGGCTGGGCCGTCTCCGAGGGTGGGGCAGGCAACTCGCCCTCAACGCAACCTGCAGCCAACAGGGCGAGGGTGAGCAGAACCAGGAGCAGACGGGGCCGGGTGCATGCGTTGGCGATAGTCGTCCTCCGCAGCTACATCATCGGCTCAGGAAAACCGACAGCCCCAATGATACACCAACGCCGCCGCGGATGCCAGTCAGGCAAGCTGCAGGCCGGCCAGGGCAGAGGCCTGCCCGGCAGACTCGCCCTCATTGCGAGCCAGCCCTGTGGGCTGGCGAAGCAAACTCTCCGTCCTGCCTCCAAAGTGCCTCAGGGGCTCGCGCGCCTCCCATCAAGGCAGCGCTTGAGCCTCACAGCTCGTCTCTCCCCAGCAGTCGCCGCAGGTACGCCGCGGCCCGCTCCAGGCTCGTCTGCAGGTCGGGCCGTGGCAAAATCTCGGCCGAGAGGTACCCACCGTAACCCATCCCCTCCAGGGTCTGGATGACCGCGCCAAAATCCACGTGGCCCGCGCCCGGGTAGCAACGGTTCGAGTCGGCAGCGTGGACGTGGTGCACCCGCGCGCCCGCCCGGCGCAGGCTCTGGCAGATGTTGGCCTCCTCGATATTCATGTGGAAGGTATCGAGGAGGAGTCCGAGATTCGGTGCCCGGACACGGTCGAGGAGGGCCAGCCCCTCCTCGACCGTGTGGACCAGGTCAGTCTCATAGCGGTTGATCGGCTCAAAGAGCAGCCGCACCCCGAGACGGGCACCCGCCTCGCAGGCGGCGGCGACCCCCTCATCCATCCACGCTTCCGCTTGCTCGCGCCTCACCCCGGGCAGGGTCCGCCCGCGCACCAGGCCGAGGATCACAAACCCGCCGATTCGCGCCGCCAGCCGGCAGTGATGGGCAATGCGCTCCGTCGCCGCCCGGCGC
>JAIMBM010000373.1 GCA_023511475.1 Anaerolineae bacterium | reverse complement strand
GTTCAGCGATCCCATGGCGCGTACGGCGTTCATCCTGTTCCTGCTGCTCTCCACGCCGGTCGGGCTGCACCATCAGTTCACGGACCCGGGCATCTCACCGAACTGGAAGCTGGTGCATGCCTTCGTCACCTTCGCGGTGTTCTTCCCCAGCCTGCTGACATTCTTCAACGTCGTGGCGTCGCTGGAGGACGCCGGGCGGGCACGCGGCGGCACTGGCTGGCTGGGCTGGATCATGCGCCTGCCCTGGGGCGACCCGGCGCTCGTGCCGCTCGCCCTGGTGCGCGCGTTCCTCACCGTGAAGATGGTGCCCCGGCGCGTGCGGGTGATGTCGCCGTACCTGCCCATCGTCCTAAAGTCGCTGAGCCAGGACCTGGGCTTTGAAATCGAGCTGACGCACGAGCTGCCGGCTCTCCAGAGGGCCAAGGATTCGCTGTTTAAGAGGTTTACGTGATGCGGGAGGCACCAAGCAAGCCCTCCCGCAGGTCAGCGATGTGCGCCCGACAGAGCAGCGGTTCGCCAAGCCTGCGGGAGGGCTGAGGCGTCGCTACCCGGCTGGGGCGGTTACCAGGTTCACCAACCGGTCTGGCACATAGATGACATCCCGCAGCTTCCGCCCGTCCAGAATCCTCGCAATGCGCGGACGCCCGAGGGCGACCTCGCGCGCCTGCGCCGCATCGAGCCCGGCCGGCACCTCGACCCGGTCCCGCACCTTGCCGTCTACCTGGATGACGAGGGTGACCGTCCGCTGCTCGAGCAGCTGGGGGTCGTAGCTCGGCCACGGCTGCTGGTGGATGCTGTACGGCTCGCCGAGGCGCTCCCACAGCTCCTCGGCGATGTGTGGGGCGAGGGGCGCGAGGAGGAGCAGCAGCGTGCGCACGGCCTCCCGCCAGGCCGCCTCGGGTAGCCTCGCCCGGTTCTGGGTGAGCCAGTTGCTGTAGCTCATGATGGCGGCGATGGCCGTGTGAAAGTGCAGCGCCTCGATATCGGCCTGCACCGTGGCGATGGCCCGGTGCATGGGCGCGAGGATGGCTGGGTCGTAGGGCTCTTCCGCGGCAGGCGCGGGCTCCCGGGCCGCGCTCTCGGGCACCAGCCGCCAGACGCGCGTGAGGAACCGGGTGATGCCCCGAATGCCGGCATCCGTAAAGTCGCCCCCCTCCTCATAGGGCCCGAGGAAGAGCAGGTATAGCCGCAGCGTGTCGGCCCCGTAGCGGTGCACGTATTCGTCGGGGTTGACGACGTTGCCGCGGGACTTGCTCATCTTGGCCCCATCCTTGATGATCAGTCCGTGCAGCCGCAGCTTCTTGAAGGGCTCGGAGAACTCGAGACACCCCAGGTCGTGCAGCGCCATGGTGACAAAGCGCGCGTAGAGGTGGTGGAGCGTCGAGTGCTCGATGCCGCCGGCGTACAGGTCGACCGGCAGCCACTTGCGCGTCATCTCCGGGTCAAAGGGCACGTCCTGCCGGTGTGCGGAGGGGTAGCGCAGGAAGTACCAGCTGGAATCCAGGAAGGTGTCCGACACGTCCGTCTCGCGGCGGCCCGGGCCGCCGCACTGTGGGCAGGTGGTGTTCACAAACTCGGGCACCATAGCCAGCGGTGAGACGCCCGTGCCCTTGGGCCGGAAGTCGCGCACGTAGGGCAGGCGCACCGGCAGGTCCTCCTCGGGAACCGGGACGATCCCGCAGCGGTTGCAGTAGATGATCGGGATCGGCGGTCCCCAGTAGCGCTGCCGGGAGATGAGCCAGTCTCGCAGGCGGTAGGTGACCGCGGGCCTGCCCTGCCCGCGCTCGGCCAGCCATTGGGTGATGGCGGTGCGCGCCTCTTCGGAAGGCATGCCGTCGAACGGGCCCGAGTTGACGAGGGTCCCTTCGCCGGTGTAAGCCGCTTCAAGGAGCTCGCCCTGCCAGCCGGGCGGGGCGACGACCACACGGATGGGGAGCCTGTGGGTGCGGGCGAAGGCATAGTCGCGCTCGTCATGGGCAGGGACGGCCATGATCGCGCCGGTGCCGTAGCCCATGAGCACATAGTCGGCCACCCAGATGGGGATGCGCTCGCCGGTAGCCGGGTTGATGGCCTCGCCGCCGGTGCAGACGCCCGTCTTTTCCCGCTCGGCAGCGACCCGCTCCAGCTCGCGCTTGGTACGCGCCTGCGCGGCATAGGCCTCGACCAGCGGCGCCTGCTCCGGCGTGCTGACCGCGGCGACCGCGGGGTGCTCGGGGGCGAGCACCAGGTAGGTGGCGCCAAACAGGGTGTCGGGTCGGGTGGTGAAGACGGGGATGTCGGGCCCGTTCACCGCCCGGAAGACGATCTCCGCTCCTTCGCTGCGCCCGATCCAGTTGCGCTGCAGGGTGACGGTGACCTCGGGAAAGTCGGCCTCCGCATGGCCGGCGAGCAGCCGGTCGGCGTAGGCGGTGATGCGCAGGAACCACTGCTCCATCTCGCGCTGAACTACGGTGGAATCGCAGCGCTCGCACAGGCCCCCGATGACCTGCTCGTTAGCCAGCACGGTGAGGCAGGTCGGGCACCAGTTCACCGGCGCCCGGGCGCGGTAGGCGAGGCCCGCCTTGTAGAGCCGCAAAAAGATCCACTGCGTCCAGCGATAGTACTCCGGGCGGCTGGTGTCGACGGCGTAGGTCCAGTCGAAGAGGGTGCCGAGCTCCTCCATCTGCCGCCGGTAGCGGGCGGTGTTCTCGACGGTGAGCTCCATGGGGTGGCGCCCGACGTGCAGGGCATAGTTCTCGGAATGGATACCAAAGGCGTCGAACCCGGTCGGCTGAAAGACGTCATCGCCTAGCATGCGGCGGTAGCGGCCGTAGGTGTCGGCGCCGCAGTAGGTGTAGACGTGCCCGACGTGCAGCGCCTCGGCCGAGGGGTAGGGGAACTCGGTGAGGTTGTAGAAGGGCCGCCGGGCGCGCAGGAGGTCGACGCGATAGATGCCGGTCTGGGCCCAGATGCGCTGCCACTTGGGCTCGATGACCCGCGGATCGTATGGCTCCGGTTGCATGATCGGCGCCTCCTTGATGGGTGGTGCGCTGTCCACGGATACGGGCCTGCGTCGACGGCAGGCCCGTGTGCGCGGTGCGGCCCTGTCTGCACGCGCAGGAATCGAAAAAGTCCTTCGCCCCTGGGGACGAAGGACTTCTCCGCGGTACCACCCCGCTTGGCAGGGTTGAGTGAAGGTGGAGCTGAGGGGAGTCGAACCCCTGACCTCCTCAATGCCATTGAGGCGCTCTAGCCAACTGAGCTACAGCCCCACGAGTGTGGACCCTGCCCACTCTCGGCAGATAACGGTGCGACCGGCGGTGACTACTGCTGTTCGCCACCGCGACTCCCGGGCGAGTTCGGCCTGACGCGCTCCCTGGGGGCGCTGCCCGGCTCTCACCTCCGGCGCCCCCTGGCACCGGCCTGTTGCCGGGCTCTCTGCAGGGATGGCCTACTGCTCCCGATCCATGTCGTTGCGTGTAGGTGGTGGAGCTGAGGGGACTCGAACCCCTGACCTCATCAGTGCGATTGACGCGCTCTACCAACTGAGCTACAGCCCCGCCCATGCGACGGTATTATACTCGCCCTGAGTGAGCATGTCAAGTTGACAACCTGAGCCCAACGTCCCACCGGATAGCAGTCCTTTTGGAGCATACGCGCGCGGGTGATATGCAGTATACTGAAAATGCGGGGCCGCCGGTGTGGGCGCCGCCGAGCTGCGGGAGTGCGGCGGCACCCGGCAAGCGCTCGACTTGCACCGGTTCGCGCCCAACGTGCCGCCACTGGCCCAACAGGTACTCCACCACCTCGCTGCACACCGCCGCCCACGCCTGGCACCCGGACACAGCGATGTCGCCGACGCGGCGGCGGTCTAACCCTGTTCCTAAAAGGGCCCCGAGGACACTGCCGTGACTCAAAGGTCGGGCAGCCGTAACGGACAACACCGTGACCTGAAAGTCTTCCTCTTGCGGCTGCCAGTCGTCAGGCATCAGGAAGACCCGGCAGCGCTCAGCGCCGGGCCCGCCGCCAAAGGCCGCCGTAACCCAACCGCGTTGCTGGGCGAGCTCCGTCAACAGTTGCTGCTCCCGCGGGTTTAAAAAATCGGTGAGACGCCACGTCTGCCGGGCAGCCGCCTGCTCCAGCCAGTCCTGCGCCCGCCGCCAAAACGGCTGTTCTTCCGGGCGTAACCAACCTCCCGCCATCTCACAACCCTCGAACAATCGCCGCCAAGACGTACACAACCCCTTGTTCTATAAAAAAATACACAATCACGGCAACGATA
>JAIMBM010000372.1 GCA_023511475.1 Anaerolineae bacterium | reverse complement strand
GGGGGGGGCCCCGGGAAGGCCCCGCAGCCCCGAATTCATTCGGTGGGTTGCTTGCGTCCCTTGCACCCCATTCCGCAGAACATCCATGGATCATATTAGCATTCAGGACGGGGGTAGAGATGAGTGTCAAGCGAGCGGAAGGCCTCGGCCGCCCGGAGGCGGTGCGACTCTGGACCCTGGCCGGGCGCCTGGTGTTGCCCGCCATATTGCTCGTAGCCTTTGCCCTCCGCGTGTACCGCCTCGGCGATAAGAACATCTGGTGGGACGAGGGCCTTGCCATCTGGGCCGTGCGCAAGAGCCTGCTTGGCACCACCCTCTGGACGGCCTCGGACGTGCATCCCCCGCTGTATTTCTGGGCCCTCTGGGGCTGGGTTCGCCTGGCCGGCGAGAGCGAGTTCGCCGCTCGCTTCATCTCCACCATCTGGGGCGTGCTCACCGTAGCCGTCGCCTATGCCCTGGGCGTGCGCGTCGGCGGCCGCCGCGTCGGGCTGCTCGGCGCGACGCTTCTCACCGTCTCCCGCTTTCACGTCTGGTGGTCGCAGGAGATGCGCATGTACATCCTGGCGACGCTGGCAGCGACGGCGACCCTCTACACCGCCGTGCGCTGGCTGGAGGAAGAGTCCGCCAGGCAGGGGAGATGGCCGGACAGGTGGCTGTTGGGGTACATCGTGGCAGCGGTGGCAAGCCTGTACACCATCTATGTGGCGGGGCTGGCACCGCTGGTGGCCAACGGCTACGCGGCGGCAGTGCTGGCGCGCCTGCCCGCCCGGCGGCGTGTGCGGACCGCCTTGCGCTGGCTGACGGCGCAGGCCGTCGCCGTGCTCCTGTTCATCCCGTGGCTGCTCCTCGCCCTGCCCCGCATGCGGACCTGGTCGGTTGCCGAGCCCTTCAGCTTTCGCCTGTTCCTCAAGCTCTACGCCGTGCTCCTCAGCCTGGGGATTTCGACCGACATCGAGCGCTACACGGCTCCCGTGCTCCCCTTCGCGGCGGTGCTCCTCGCCGGCCTCGCAACCCTCGCCTGGCGGCGGCGCGAGCCGGGCCTGGCCGGGGGCCGGGCCGTCTGGCTCTTCGTGCTGGCCCTCGGGCTCCTGCCGCTGACCATCTTTGTGCTGACGCGGTTCCCGCATCTGTACTACACGCCGAGGGTCGAGGCGCGCTACCTGCTGCTCTTTGCCCCGCTCTTCTGTCTCTTCCTCGCCTGGTCGGTCGCCCGCCTGGCCACACGCTGGCGGCCGCTGGCGCTCGTCGCCGTCGCTGTGACCCTGGCCCCCATGCTCGCCTTCCTTCCCGGGCATTATACCGACCGGTACCTGAAGGATGACGCCCAGACCATGGCCTACATGCTCGGAGCCTGTGCCCGCCCCGAGGATGCCGTCATGCTGATCTCAGGAAACCGCTACCCCATCTTTGGCTACTACTACGAGCGCATCGTGCCGCCCGAGCGGCGGCTGCCGGTCCTTCTCCTCCCGCGCGATTCGCGCTTTACCGAGGACAACGTGCCCGCGCAGCTCGAAGAGGCCATCGGCGGGCGGCAGCGCTTCTGGGTGGTGGCCTACGAGGTTGGCATACAGGACCCCTCCTTCCTGAGCCTGGCCTGGCTGGATGCGCACTATCCCCGGGCTTTCACCCATGAGATGGGGCACAACGCCCTCATCCTGTATGGGGACGCGCCCGAGCCGCTCCTGGCGGAGCGGGCCGGCCTGCAGCCACAGCATCCCCTGGCGGTGCAGGCAGGGGGCCTTGAGCTCCTCGGCTATGACCTGCCGGCTCTCGAGTATCAGGCGGGCGATACGGTAGACCTCGGCCTCTACCATGCAGGCGAGGCCCCAACGCAGCTCCGCATCGACTGGGTGCAGAGCTCTGGCGAGCTCCTCGACAGCATCACCGAGCAGTGCCCCGAGACCGGCCCGTCCGCACGTCGTGCGGCCATCCGCTTCGACGTCTGGCCCTGGCACCCGCCCGGGGAGACACATTTTGTGCTGCACTGGTCCGGCGCGGGCAGCGCCGCCCACAGCCTTCGGCTCCCGGGGCCGCGAATCCGCTCCGGGCCCAACACCATCCGGGTCGAAGGCATCGCCCAGCCCCTCGAGGCCGGGCTGCAGGGCGGCATTCGCCTTCGGGGGTTCGACCTCCACCGGCCCGTTCGCGACGGCATCGCCGAGGCCCGGCCGGGCGAGCAGCTGGTGCTGAACCTCTTCTGGGAGGCAACGGAAGCGGTTGGGCAGGACTATACCGTCTTCACGCAGCTGGTCGGATCCGCCCACAATCCGGATACGAACGGGCCCGTCTGGGGGCAGCACGACGGTGAGCCGGTAGGCGGCTCCTATCCGACGGGGCGATGGAAGCCCGGGCAGACGGTCGTCGACCGGCACGTGCTCAAGATCGACCCGGATGCGCCAGCCGGGGAGTACGAGCTGCACGTCGGCATGTACCTGCTGGCCACGCTGGAGCGGCTGCCGGTGCAGCGCGCCGACGGGAGCGCAGGCGGCGACCACATCGTGCCGGTGCGCCTGCGCGTGACCCGGTGAGGGCAGGAGCGCCCTTTCGGGCACCTCCACAAACGGGGCAGGCCCGTTGCAGCGCCGATCGCGCCGGGCATGCCACGCCCCGACCCGCCGCGTGGCGGGTCGGGGAACCTCCACGACGGTTCCGCCGAGGGCCCACTCGCGGGCACTCCACGCTTGACCCCTTCCTCCAAAGGTGGCATACTCTCCGCTGCTTTGCAGACCTTTCGCTAGGAATCGACACAGGGAGACCTTCCGTGACCCACAGACGAGGCCTCGGCCTCACGCTGGCCCTCCTGCTCGCTGCTGTGCTGCTCGCCGCCTGCCGCCCGGCATCGGCCCCACCCCCGCCAATGCAGTCGCCGGGCGCGCACGCGGGGACGGCCGCGGCGCCCGGGGTGAGCGCCGCTGCTCTCACACCCACCCTGCCGCCGGGTCCGACCCCTGAGCCCACGCAGGCGATCGCGCCCTCCCCAGAGCCTCTCGAGCCGACACCGCTGCCCGGCAACTGGTCGCTGGTCAGCCTGCGAGGGGATGCCCTCTTCGTCGGAGACGCGTGGGGGGCCGAAAGCACGCAGGTCCTCTCCCTTGGGGACGCGGTCAGCATGGCTCTCCGCGGCGACCAGCTCGCGTACGTTGCCTCCGGCAGCATACTCCTCGCGGGGCTGGACGGGTCGGCGCCCCGCCGGCTTGCCGACGCGCCGCCCTCCTTCCTGCTCGGCCCCGACCTGATCTGGACCGGCGACGGCCAGGCCCTGCTGACCATCGCCGACCGAGAGGACGCCACGGCCACACAGACGGGCGTTTCCATCGACATCGGTGTGGTCACCCTGAGCGACAGCACCTGGCGGCCGGGGCTGGCCCTGGCCGACCGGGCCGGCGTGACTGTCCTGCACGCCCCTGCGGCCGGCGGGCAGGTCCTCCTCGTGGCCTGGGGCACAGAGCCCATCTTTCAGGAGGTCCTGCGCTACGATCTGAGCGCCGGCAAGCTCCAGGCAGCTATTCCCATGGCCGGGCAGGGGGAGGTCATCCCCTCGCCGGACGGGCGCTTCGCGCTCACGAGCCTGTTCGACCAGGCCCGTGGGGCGATGACCGACCTCCTCTACGATCTCACCGACTCGGCCCTCGGCCTGCGCCAGCGATTGACCCTCCCTGCCGGCGCCCACTCCGCAAGCCATGTCTGGTCGCCCGATAGCCGACGCATCGCCTATATTCTCCGGCAGGGCCACACGCCCGCCGCCGAAGGCGAGACGGCGGGCCAGGGCCTCGGCATCTGGATCTGGGACCTTGAGGGGCAGCGGACCACCAAGGTAGCCGATGCCTACGATCCAGCTGGCGGCCCCGTCACCTGGACCCCCGACGGGCGATACCTCATATGCCGGCAGGCTGACCCCTCGGGCGCCTACGCCTACTATGCCCTTGATACAGAGACCGGCGCCTCGCGCCGTCTGCCGCTCGACCCGGCCAGCCGCATTCTGGGATGGATCCCGGCCCCGGCCGGGTGAGCGGCCCCGGGCCGTTCTCCGTTGACCGGGCGTATTGGCTGTCACCCTTCGGAGCCCGCGGCGCAATGCCGTGCGGCGTCCGGCGGCTCCCCATGCCCTGCGTCCTTTCCCGCCGCTTCAAGGGCGGACAGCCCTCTTCGCTCGCAGGGCGGGGGCGCCGAAAACGAGACAAGGGGCTCGACCTTGGCCTTTCGCCGCGCGCCCCTCAACATCACGCAGAAGCCGCCGCGATGGCCCCCAACGACCCTGTGTTCGGGGAC
>JAIMBM010000371.1 GCA_023511475.1 Anaerolineae bacterium | reverse complement strand
GGTCGTACTATAATCCGAGTCGGCCGGGTGGCCGCCCAGTTGGCGGCCTGGTGTGATGGTGATGAGAATACTAAGCGTCTTTGGGACCCGTCCGGAGGCCATCAAGATGGCCCCCGTCATCCGTGAGCTCGAGCGTCGCAGCGAGTGCGGGCTGGAGTCGGTCGTCTGCGTCACCGGCCAGCACCGGCAGATGCTGGATCAGGTGCTCGAGCTTTTCGGCATCACCCCCGACTATGATCTGGCCGTCATGGAGGAGAACCAGTCCCTCGCAGGGGTCGCGGCGGCCGTCCTGGCACGTCTCGAGCCCGTCTTGCGGGAGCTCAGGCCGGACTGGGTGCTCGTGCAGGGGGACACGACCACCGTGGCCGCGGCCTCTCTCGCCGCCTTTTACGCGCGCGCGAGGGTGGGCCACGTCGAAGCCGGGCTGCGCACCTACGACAAGTGGCAGCCCTTTCCGGAGGAGATCAACCGCCGCTTAGCGGGTGTGATTGCCGACCTGCACTTTGCGCCGACCGAGCGCTCACGCCAGAACCTGCTCCGGGAGGGCGTACCAGCGGAGCAGATACTGGTGACCGGCAACCCGGTCATCGACGCCCTACACTGGGTGGCCTCGCTGCCCTTTGACGGGACGCTGCCGGGAGGAGACCTCTCCACAGTCGCGCCACCGCACGCCCGGGTCATCCTGGTCACGGCGCACCGCCGCGAGAACCTCGGGCGGCCTCTGAAAAGCATCTGCCTGGCCCTGCGGGAGCTGGCCGAGCGCTATGGCGATGCCCTACGTATCATCTATCCGGTGCACCTCAACCCCAACGTCTGGGGGCCGGTACACCAGCTCCTTGGCGAGGTGCCGAACGTTATCCTGCTGCCGCCCCTGGACTATCTGCCCCTGGTGCACCTCATGCGGCGGGCACACCTGGTGCTGACCGACTCCGGCGGCATTCAGGAGGAGGCACCCGGGCTGGGCAAGCCCGTCCTCGTGCTGCGCGACGTCACGGAGAGGCCCGAGGCCGTCGAGGCCGGCACCGTGCGCCTCGTCGGAACGAAGCAGCCTCGCATCGTCGCAGAGACGGTGCGGCTGCTCGAAGACCCCGCCGAGTACCAGCGCATGGCGCGGGCCGTGAACCCTTACGGCGACGGGCACGCGGCCGAGCGGATCGTAGACGCCCTGGTGAGCATTCATGGAATCTGAGGAGCACGACATGATCGAGCCCTACGGCGGCAGGCTGGTGAACCTCGTTGTACCCGAAGGGGAAGAGCGCGACGAATGGACGTTGAGGGGGAACAGTGCAATCTCGATACAACTATCGCAACGCTCTCTCTGTGATCTCGAGCTCTTGGCGACGGGTGCATTCTCGCCACTGGACCGATTCATGGGGGAAGCGGACTATCGGCGTGTGCTCTCTGACATGCGTCTGGCTGATGGCACGCTCTTTCCTATCCCCGTGACACTCCCCGTCCCCTCTGACCTTCCCGTGCGCTCCGGTGACCTGGTTGGATTGCGGAGTCCCCAGAACGAGCTTCTGGCTGTGCTGACTGTGGAAGAGAAATACGGTTGGAGTGCGACCGAAGAAGCGCGCCAGGTGTGTGGCACGACCGACTTCCAGCACCCGCTCGTTGCTGAAATGGCCTCCTGGGGACGCAGCTATCTCAGCGGTCCGCTCAGAGTCCTACGTCTTCCAAAGCACTACAGTTTCAGCGAGCTTCGGCACAGCCCGAGTGAGGCTCGCCGCCTCCTTGCGGCAATGGGAAAGGAGAGGGTGGTGGCTTTTCAGACCCGCAACCCCATCCACCGAGCACATGAGGAACTGACAAAGCGTGCTGCAGCTGCTGTCGATGGCTCGCTGCTGATTCACCCCGTGGTCGGGCTCACGAAACCGGGAGATATCGACTTCTATACTCGGGTTCGGTGCTACAAAGCTCTGGTCAGCCGGTACTACGACCCCAAGCGAACCTTGCTCAGCCTGCTGCCGCTGGCGATGCGACTGGCCGGTCCTCGAGAGGCGATATGGCATGCTATCATAAGGCGCAATTACGGTGCCACTCACTTCGTCGTCGGACGGGACCACGCCGGACCGGGCAGAGACTCCAGCGGGAGGCCGTTCTACGGTCCCTACGACGCTCAGAGGCTGGTTCTTGAGTACGAGCACGAACTTGGCGTAAAGATCGTCCCCTTCCAGGAGTTGGTCTACCTGCCGGATGAGGACCGCTACGAAGAATTGGACCGCGTGAACGGCCGGCGGTACCAGTCGATCTCGGGTACAGAGGTACGGGACGAGTACCTTGCGAAGGGAAGGCCCCTTCCAGCCTGGTTCACCAGGCCCGAAGTCGCGCGCATACTGTCGGAGGTCTGGGTGCCGCAGCACCGCCGAGGGTTTTGCGTGTGGTTCACAGGCCTGAGTGGTGCGGGCAAGTCTACCATTGCCAATATCCTGGCTGTGCTGTTGATGGAACATGGCAGGCGCGTCACTTTGCTGGACGGCGACGTCGTGCGGACGCATCTATCCAAGGGGCTAGGGTTCTCGAAGGAGGACCGGGACACAAACATCTTGCGCATCGGATTCGTGGCCTCCGAGATCGTGCGTCATCATGGCGCAGTGATCTGTGCGGCTATCAGCCCGTATGAAGCAACGCGCGAGCAGGTGCGGACAATGGTCGGAGCGGAGCAGTTCATAGTCGTCTACGTGAACACACCTCTAGAAGTGTGCGAGCAACGCGATCAAAAGGGGCTCTACGCTCGTGCTAGGCGAGGCGAGGTCAGTGGGGTTACCGGCATCGATGACCCATACGAGGTGCCCCGCAACCCTGAGATTGTCGTCGATACGACGCGGTACTCGGCGGAGGAGAACGCTTGGCAGATCATCCAGTACCTCCTCGGGCGCGGGTTCCTCCGACAGGATGAGTTCGAGTCAGACAAGCGGTCCCGCATGCTCTCGCATGCGGCCGATCGTCCCCAGGGCCACACTCTGGCATAGGCTTAGGCGGCAGGGCCGTCGGTCGCCTCTACCGACGGCCCCCGTCGCTACTGCACCTCGGCCTTGGCATCGAGGGGCAAGATGTCGATCCAGGTCTGCCCGGGCTTGAGGGGGATCTCCTTCCCGTCCTTGTCCAGGAAGGTGAACATCTGGTCCTGGGCATCCCGGTGCCAGGTCCCCTCGATCATCACCCCGTCGCGGAAGACCTGCACGCGTCCCTCGCCGATCAGGGTCACGAAAAAGGCCGTATTCCCCAGCGTGTCCTCGACAATGTCCGATACCTTGTACTCGGCATAGAGGACGATCACGTTGGCCGGAGCGAGCTGTTTGCCGGTGAGGGCATCCGTGTGGGGCACCCTCTCCACGAACCGGAGGTAGGTGCCTGAGGCCTCGTCGTACGTATAGTCGGCGACCGCCATCCAGGGGTGCGGCACATGGATGCGCGTGGCGGGGCTGCCGACGGGCGCGTCCGCGCTGAACCGCCAGCCCCTCAGCTCCTGCGGGATGTCGATCCCCTCCGCGATCATGCGCTGACGCACCTCGGCGGGCCGGACGTACAGGTTGTGCGGCGAGGGCTTACTGCCCGATCGGAAGAAGAGGTCCGCTCCATGGCCCACATGCCAGTAGAGTGGACACGGCTGCTCGTTGATGAGAAGCCACTGGGTTCCCCCGGAAGCTCCGGCGTAGACGAGGACCCCGTTGAGCTGCCAGACCATGTCGATCACCGCCGGACGTGCGCTGCGGACCGGACCCGCCACCTCCGGAAGCCTGCCGAGGAACACGCCCGTGATGCGGGTGATGAATCCGCCCTCCGCCGCCTCCTCGAACACCACATCCGCGCTGCCGAGACCTGATGGCGGACGGGCGACCCGGTCATGCCCGTACCGGATGAGAATCGGCCGATGGCGCAGCACCTCGGGATCGGAAACCTCCTCGCCCGTCAGCGGGTTGACGTTGGGGTTGCGTGTTGGGGTAGGCTCGGGCGTGTGGGTCGCTGTTGCCTCGGGCGTGGCGGTCGCCGTCGGCATCTCGGTGAACACAGGCCTCGGGGTTGGCTCACTGGTGGGGGTGGCAGTCGGCGAAGCATTGCAGGCAGTGAGGGCAAGGAGAAGGAGCAAAGCGACCAGGGCGAACACGGACAGACACCGGCGTCTCATCAGCGCCATCCTTCCTTCGGCCAAGACGGAAGATTGTCGAAACAACGGCTTTGCAATTATAGCATGGAGCCGAAACGGCCCGCAAAGTGCACAGGGGAGTTGACCAGGGCTTTGACAAAGTCGGTCAGGTAGGGCCAGGTATACGG
>JAIMBM010000370.1 GCA_023511475.1 Anaerolineae bacterium | reverse complement strand
TCTGGCTCAACCGGCTCTTTGGTCGGGATGACCTTGCTCTTGCAACTCTGTTCAACTCTTAATGTGCATCACGCGTCTCGGGCAGGCCGAGCGCAGCCTGGTGAGCGAGCTGCGCGACGTGCGCAACCGCTGGGCGCATCAGGAGCGCTTTACGACCGACGACGCCTATCGCGCGCTCGACTCGGCGGAGCGACTCCTCAGCGCCATCTCGGCGCCACAGGCAACCGAGCTGGAGAGCATGAAGATGGACCTCTTGCGCCTCCGCTACGAGGAGCAGGTGCGCAACGAGAGGCGTCGCAGCGCCGGGGCGGCCATCCAGAGCCAGGGCACGAACGGCCTCAAGCCCTGGCGCGAGGTGGTGGCGCCTCACCCCGATGTGGCCAGCGGCAACTATCAGCAGGCCGAGTTCGCCGCCGATCTCTGGCAGGTGCACCTCGGCGAGGGATCGGCCGAGTACCGCGACCCGGCCGAGTTCTACCGCCGCACGTACCTGACGGAGAGCCTGAGGCGGCTGCTCATCAGCGCCATGTGCCGCCTCTCCGGCACGGGCGGCGACCCCGTCGTGCAGCTTCAGACCAACTTTGGCGGTGGCAAGACGCACTCGATGCTGGCCCTGTATCACCTCTTCTCGGGTGTCTCCCCGCGTGAGCTGCAGGGGGTCGAGGAGCTGATGGCCGAGGCGGGCGTATCCGCGCTGCCCAGGGTCAGGCGCGTGGTGCTCGTGGGCAACCGCATCTCGCCGGGCAACCCCTCGGTCAAGCCCGATGGCACGGTCGTGCGCACGCTGTGGGGCGAGCTGGCCTGGCAACTCGGCGGGCGCGAGGCCTTTGCCGTCATCCAGGCCGATGACGAGCGGGCGACCAGCCCCGGCGATGCCCTCCGCCTGCTCCTCAACCGCTACGGGCCCTGCCTCATCCTCATCGACGAGTGGGTGGCCTACGCCCGGCAGCTGCACGACGCGAGCGACCTGCCGGCCGGCAGCTTTGAGACGCACTTTACCTTTGCCCAGGCGCTGACCGAGTCGGTCAAGCTGGCCAGGCAGTGCCTGCTCGTGATCAGCCTTCCGGCGTCGGACACGACCGGCTCGCCACATGCCGTGGCCGATGACGTCGAGGTCGGCGGCGAGCGCGGGCGGGCGGCGCTCAACCGCCTGCGGAACGCGATAGGCCGGGTCGAGGCCTCGTGGCGGCCGGCGAGCGCCGAGGAAGGCTTTGAGATCGTGCGGCGCCGCCTCTTCGAGCCGCTGGTCGAGGAGGCCCAGTTTGCAGCCCGGGATGCGGTAGCCCGAGCCTTCTGCGACCTGTACCGCTCTCAGCGCGAAGAGTTCCCGCCCGAGTGCGGCACCGCCGACTATGAGAAGCGCCTGAGGGCGGCCTATCCGATCCATCCGGAGGTCTTTGACCGGCTGTACAGCGACTGGTCCACGCTCGCCAAGTTTCAGCGCACGCGCGGCGTGCTGAGGCTGATGGCGGCCGTAATCCACAACCTGTGGGAGCGGAACGATCGCAGCCCCCTGATCCTGCCGGCTCACATTGCCATTGACGAACCGAGGGTCCAGTTCGAGCTAACCCGGTACCTGCCCGACAACTGGGTGCCGGTCATTGAGAAGGATGTAGATGGCCCCAACGCCCTGCCGCGGCGGCTCGATGGCGAGGCGGCAAACCTCGGCAAGTACGCCGCCTGCCGCCGGGTGGCGCGGACGGTCTTTCTCGGCTCAGCCCCCATCACCAGGGCTGCCAATCCGGGCATCGACGACCGCCGGATCAAGCTGGGCTGCGTGATGCCGGGCGAGCCGCCGCCGGCGTTCGGGGATGCCCTGCGGCGGCTGGCCTCCGCAGCCACGTATCTGTACCAGGATGGCCCGCGCTACTGGTACTCCACGCAGCCCAACGTGACCAAGCTCGCCGAGGAGCGCGCCGAGGAGCTCAGGCGTGACCCCGATGCGGTCGCCCGCGAGATCGCCGAGCGCCTGCGGGCCGACACGCGCGCGAGGGGCGAGTTTTCCAGGGTGCACGTGCTGGTCGAGTCGGTCCAGGATGTGTCCGACGACACCGACGCCCGCCTCGTCATCCTGGACGTTGGGCATCCGTACAGCAGAGGAGAGGATAGCGAGGCGCTCAAGGCGGCGAAGGCCATATTCGAGATGCGTGGCAACGTGCCGCGGCAGTTCCGCAACACCCTCGTCTTCCTCGCCGTCGACCGGGAGCGGCTGCAGGACCTCGACGAGGCGGTGCGCTACTACCTGGCCTGGCGCTCGATCGTCGAGGACAAGGACAAGCTCGACCTCTCCCCGCACCAGGTGCGGCAGGCCGAGACGCAGAAGAACTCCTCCGATCTGGCAGTGTGGGCCAGGCTGCCGGAGGCCTACCAGTGGCTGCTCGTGCCGGTGCAGGATTCCCCGCAGGGGCCGATCGAGTGGCGGGCGCTCCGTCTGTCGGGGGATGAGAAGCTCGCGGTCCGTGCGAGCAGACGGCTGTGCTCCGACGAGCTGCTGGTGACGCATCTGGCCGGGACGCGCCTGCGCATGGAGCTGGACCGGGTGCCGCTGTGGCGTGGGGACCACGTCTCCATCCGCCAGCTGGCCGAAGATATGGCCCGCTATGTGTATCTGCCGCGCCTGACCGGTACGCCGGTGCTGCTCGGGGCGATCCGGGATGGGCTGCAGCTTCTAACCTGGGCGCAGGAGACCTTTGCCTACGCCGACAGCTACGACGAGGCGACCGGACGCTACCGGGGGCTGCGTGCCGGCCAGCAGCTGGCCATCGGCGAGGGCGACACGGGCCTCCTTGTGCGGCCGGAGGTCGCGCTGCGGCAGATGGAGGAGCAAGAGAAGGCGGGCCCGGTGAAGCCGGGCTCTCCCGTGGGCGGCCCCGGCGGCCTGCCGCCGGAGCCGGCCCCCCGACCGGGGGGCGAAGGAGATGTTACCCGGCCGGGGGCGGGTCGGCCGACGCGCTACCACGGCACGGCAACGCTCGACCCCATCCGCGTGGGCGCCGAGGCGAGCCGCATCGCCGAGGAGGTCATCTCGCACCTCACCGCCCTGCCGAGTGCGCAGGTCACGGTGACGCTGGAGATTGACGCCAGCGTGCCGGACGGCGTGCCCGAGCATGTCGTGCGTATCGTCACCGAGAACGGAGTAGCTCTCAAGTTCGTCAGCCAGGGGTTCGAGAGGGAGTGAGTGTCCTGGGGTACCGCCTCCCCTTGAGGTTCCCGGCGGCATCGCTCGTGGTGCCCCACCGGACGGGGGACGGTCCGGACAGGTTGCCTGGCCCGCCGGCCGGCGGGCCAGGCAAGGCTCCGCTACGGCGACACCACAATCCGGTTCTCGACCTCAGACACGCCCCGCGTGGACCAGGCGACGGCTTCGGCCTCCTCCTTCTCGGCGAGGGACCGCACCTTGCCGGTAAGGACGAGCTTGCCGTCGTAGGTCTCCACGTTGATGCGCCGGGCGTCGAGCTCGGCGCTGCGCTCAAAGGCCTGCTCGATCTTGGACTTGACCTCGGCGGGCGAGATGCGGGGCGCCATCACCCGGATGTTGTTGATCACGCCCTTGACGCCCTGGAGGCTGCGGACGTCCCGCTCGGCCGCCTGCTTCTGGTACCAGTAGTCGACGTCGCCCTCCAGCGTCACCCATCCCTCATGGACGGTGACCTGGATGCGCTCGTCTGGCACCTGGACGTCCCACCGCAGGGCGTTGACGGCGGCCTCGGCGATGTCGGTGTCGGAGCGAATCCCGGCGGTCGGCAGCCTGACCTCGACGTCGTTGGCAACGGCCTTGACGCCATCGACCCGTCGCGCCGCCTTCTCGGCCGCCAGCCGCTGGGGATAGCTGGAGACCGAGCCCGTGAGCGTGACGACGCCGTTGTGGACCGAGACGCCGATCCGCGCCGCATCGGTGATCTCCGGGTCGGACTCGAGCTCGGCGATGACGTCGTCGCGGATGGCCTCATCCTCTCGCATCCAGATGGCCATGTTCATCCCCCGTTCCTTTCTAGCCCGGCCGTGCGACCGGGCATGCGCTCAGGCAGCAAGGCGCATGCCAGTCGGGGCGCGGAGCCCCCCTACGCTGCGCCTCCATAGGCGGTAGCTCTTGGCGGGGCGAGGGTGTCTCCTCGGAAGGAGGTACCCCCACCCCGAGGCGGACGCCCCCGCGCTGCGCTGCAAGTGGCGTGGCGGGGAGCGTGCCCGCCGATGGCCCGCGCAGCCTCCTGCTGAGAGCGCCACCCCCTCCCCTACCCCTGTATCTTATAAACATATGACGCTGCCGACGAACACAAGGGT